>NZ_JBHVEU010000011.1:0-48037 GCF_042802075.1 Kitasatospora sp. NPDC057518 | reverse complement strand
GGTTCGCAATTGCCCCGCTGTGGCTCCCACCCCCGCCTTGCGATGCCCCCACCCCACCGCCCCCCCGCCCGCCCGGGGGGCGGACGACGGGAGTTTGAAGACACGCCCGAGGGGGTTCGGGTCGGCGGTTCCGCGCGCGCTGCGGGGACCGTCGGCCCGGCCTATGCCTCCCCGGGGCCGTCCGCCGCCCGCAGTTCGGTGAGGCGGCGGACGGCGAAGGGTATGAGCTCGCGGACCGGGACCAGGCGGCAGGGCGCGGCGCCGACCAGGACCTCGCGGATGCCCGCCAGCTCCTCGAACTCCCGCCCCACGACCGGGAAGTGGGTGTCGTTGTCGTCCCCCACGTCCGGTGCCTCGATCCAGACCCGCTCGCCCTGGATCGCCATCGGGAAGCGGCGGAGCTTGAGCCGGCGGTTGGGGGCGAAGGTCTCGGCGTAGTGCAGGAAGGTGTTGCGGTTGTGGCCGACGCCGACCAGCAGCACGTGCCCGCCGAGGTCGTGCAGCGCGCCGAACGGCGACTCCCGGCCGACGGCGAAGCCGAGCGAGCGCCGGGCGGTGACCTCCCGGGCGTGCGCGCCGACGGCGGCGACCGAGACCTGCGGGTGGGTGCTGCGCAGGCTCTCCGGCAGGGCGCGCAGCGCCTCCGCGACCGCGCCCGTGTCGCAGGGGAGCCCGGCGTGGAACAGCGGGACGGCGGCCCGGAGTTCGGCCAGCGCGGGGCCGGGCGGGCCGCTGTGCCCGGGGGCCGGGTCGTGGACCGTGCCGGAGGTGAAGGCGGGCACGGCGACGGTGCCGCCGGGCCCGACCGCCTCGCGCAGGCCGGCCACCACGGCCGCCGCGCCGCCCTCGACCCGGCCGAGGCTGGAGAGCGAGGAGTGCACGATCAGCGCCATGCCCTCACGGACGCCCACCCGGTGCCAGCCCTCCACGAGGTCGGCGGTGGTGAGCGGGCGGGTGCCCGGTGTGGTCATGGTGCCCCCTGGTGACGGCGGTGCGGTTGGTACTGGATGGTTCGGGGCCGACCATAGCGGGTGGCACTGACAGTGGGTCAGGACGGGGGTGCCCTGGGTCAGCTCGTGGTCGGCCGGACGGCGGGGCGGCCGGCCGGGAGGCGGGGGTAGTCGGTGTAGCCGGTGGCCTCCTGGCCGTAGAGGTGGGTGGGGTCGACGGGGGTGAGCGGGGCGTTCGCGGCGAACCGTTCCGGCAGGTCGGGGTTGGCGATGAAGGCGCGGCCGTAGGAGACCAGGTCGGCCAGGCCGGCGGCCAGCACGGCCTCGCCGCGCTCGCGGTCGGTGGCGGCGCGGTTCTCGCCGACGTTGCCGATCAGCGGGCCGGACCAGCGCGGGCGCAGGTCGGCCAGGGCCGGGTAGTCGTCGTTGTCGGTGAGGTGGAGGTAGGCCAGGCCGAGGCCGTCGAGTTCGGCGAGCAGGGCGCGGTAGACGGGGGCGGGGTCGGCCTCGTCCATGCCGAACTGCGGGTTGCCGGGGGACAGTCGCAGGCCGAGGCGGTCGGGGCCGATGGCCTCGGCGACGGCGGTGACCAGTTCGATCGGGAAGCGCAGCCGGTCGGCGAGGGTGCGGGGGCCGTACTCGTCGGTGCGCAGGTTGGTGTTGTCGGCCAGGAACTGGTGGATCAGGTAGGAGTTGGCGCCGTGCAGTTCGACGGCGTCGAAGCCGGCGGCGAGGGCCAGGCGGGCGGAGTCGACGTGGTCGGCGACGGTGCGGTGGATCTCCTCGCGGGTCATGGCGCGCGGGGTGACGGCCTCGGCCTTGCCGCCGTCCTTGACGTGCACCGGGCCCGGGGCCGGGACGGCGGAGGGGCCGGCCGGGACGTCGCCGAGCAGCCGGTTGAGCGGGTGGCCCTGGCGGCCGCCGTGCATCAGCTGGGCGGCGATCCGCCCGCCGGCGGCGTGCACGGCCCCGGTCACGGCGCGCCAGCCGGCCGCGTGCGCGGGCGTCTCGAGGCCGGGCAGGCGCCAGCCGGACTGGCCCTGCCGGCTGGGCCAGATGCCCTCGGTGACGATCAGGCCGGCGCTCGCGCGCTGGGCGTAGTACTCGGCGACGACGGGCAGCGGCGTGCCGTCCTCGGCGGCCCGGTAGCGCGTCATCGGGGCCATGACGACGCGGTTCGGCAGGTCGAGCGCGCCGAGGCGGTACGGGGTGAGCAGGGATGCGGTGGCGGTCGTGGTCATGCCGGTACGGTAGAACTTGACATCAGTGTCAGGTTCAAGCGCCGACGGCCGCTCCGTCCGCCGGCGCGGCAGCCTCGGTGAGGATCAACTCCTCGATCCCGTACAGGAACCGCTCCATCGCGGGGCGCGGCAGCAGGGCCGGGTCCGCCGTCATGGCCAGGCTCAGCGCCTCGGCGGACTGCAGGGCGTCCAGGGCGTAGGTCAGGCCGGGGCGCGGCTCGAATTCCACCGGCCAGCTGAGGGTGGTGTGCTCCTCGCCGGGGGCGGCCGGGGCCGGGAGCAGCTCCCGGGTGTCGTTGAACACGCAGGAGCGGTCGGCCAGTTGGACCCCCTCGGCGGTCAGTCGGTCGATCTCGGCGGCCAGGGCCAGCCTGTCGTAGTACGCGTGGCGGTAGGTGCCGATCGCCGCGGCATGGGTGCGGCGCACGACCTCGCCGAACTCGGCGGTGGCGTCCGGGAGATGGAAGAGGCCGTCGCCCGCGATCACACCGACCGCGTTGGCCAGCTCCGGCAGGAAGCGGTTGTTGACCACGACGTTCAGCACGGCCTCGGTGGAGCCGGCGAGCCGGGCGGTCATCGCGGCCGTCGCGGCGAGCAGCACCGAGCCCGTGCTGACCCGGTGCCGGGCCGCGACCCGCTCGACGGCCCGGGGCAGGGCGGGGGAGCGGAGCACCGCGTTCGGGAACCGGGCGGGCTCTGCGGTGGTCGGCGGGAGGGGGTGGGACGGGAAGAGTCGGGGCGGGCCGAGTCGGAGCTTGCGCACGAACTGCTTGCGGGCCCCCGCGTCGCGCCGCAGGCCGCGTTCGGAGGTCTGGAACTCGGCTTCCTCCAGCGGCTGTTGGGCTGGTTCGCGCAGCTCGGCCAGCTCCTCGGGGGAGCTGCCGAGGCAGAGCGCGGACAGGTCGGCGACCAGCCGGCTCATCCCGGAGCCGTCCACCGCGGTGTGCGAGAGCACCAGGCTGATGTGCCGGACCAGCCCGCCCGCCGTCACCGCACCGATCCGCACCGGCCACTGGGCGGCGGTGTCGAAGGGCTGTGCCGCCAGCTCCTCGTGCAGTCGGGTGCCGAGTTCGGCCGGGTCCTCGTGCTCCCCGGCGGGCCACAGGTGGACGTCCAGGGTGCCTTCGCCGTCGACGAGTTGGCGGAGGCCGCCGGCCTCGTCGGGGAGCAGCCGGGTGTGCAGCGAGTCGTGCAGGTGCAGCAGCCGCTCCAGGGCGGCGAGCAGGACGGGCAGGGGCAGTCCCGGGTCCAGCGGCGCGGCGGTGGCGATGTTGTAGCGCGGTGCGTCGGCCGGCGGCAGCCGTCGGACGGCGTCCCAGATGGCCCGTTGGCCCCAGGTGGCCGGTCCGGCCCCGGTCCGTCCGGACGAGAAGGCGAGCTCCAGCAGTTGGGGAGTGGTCACCGATCGGCTCTCCGTAGTGCGGTGGTCGTGGCGTCGTGGCGTCGTGCCGGTGCGTTGGGAGCGCGGGTGCTGCTGGGGAGAGTGTGGCGCACCGCCCGCCGCGCGTCGAGGGTCGTGCGGCCGTCCGCGCCCGGCGGCCGTCGGGGGTTTCGGGGCTTCCAAAAGTCTCTTGATGTGAAGTATCTTGATATCGAGATTGATGCCGATCGCGCGACTCGCGCCACGCACACGACGGGGGCCTGCCATGCGGGGGAACGGACTGATAGCGCAGCTGCGGCGGCCGCCGGGCGGGCGGGACGCGCGGATCATGCTGCTGGCGCAGTGCGTCGACCGGACCGGCACGGGGGTGTGGGCAGCGGCCTCGGTGCTCTACTTCACCTACGTCTGCGGGATGGACGCGCGGCAGCTGGGACTGCTGCTCGGGGTCGGGGCGGTGGCGGGGATCGCCGGGTCCCCGCTGGCCGGGCGGGCGGCCGAACGGGTGCCGGTGCGGTGGCTGCTGATCGGCTGCCACCTGCTGCGGCTCGGGGCGATGGGGCTGCTGCTGGTGGTCGACGACTTCGCCGCGCTGCTGCCCGTGGTGGCCCTGATCTGCCTGGCCGAACGGGCCGCCAAGACCCTGGAGATGCTGTTCGCGACCCGGGTGGCGGGCGAGCGGCGGGCCACCTACCAGGCGCTGTTCCGCAGCGTGGCCAACGCCGGGTACGCGCTCGGCGCGGGTGTCGCGGCGATCGGGCTGGCGGTCGGGACCACCGCCGCCTACCGGGTGCTGATCCTGGCCAACGGGCTGTCCTACGTGCTGGCCGCCGTGCTGGTCTGGCGCACCCGGGAGCCGTCCGGGCGCGGCCTGGTCGCGGCGAAGGCCGGGGAGGCGCCCGCCGGGGCGGCGGCCGCCGCGCCCAGCCCCTGGCGCGACCGGGGCTACCTGCGGTTCGTCCTGCTGGACATGCCGCTGAACCTGGACGACTCGGTCCTCAACGTCGGGCTGCCGCTCTGGCTGGTCCACCACACCGGCGCGCCGCACGCCGTCGTCCCGGTCTTCCTGGTGCTCAACACGGTGCTCGTGGTGCTGCTGCAACTGCGGGTCTCCGCCTGGGCGGAGGGCGCGCTCGGGGCGGCCGCGGCGGTCCGCTGGTACGGGGTGACGGTGCTGGGCGGCTGCCTGCTGATCGCGCTCGCCACCGGCGCCGGGCCGGTCCTGGCCTCGGTCGCGCTGCTGGCCGCGGCGATGCTGATCACGCTGGCGGAACTGCTGCGCTCGGTGAGCTCCTGGGAGCTGGCGGTCGTGCTGGCCCCGCCGGGCGCCCAGGCCTCGTACCTCGGGGTCGCCGGGATGTCCCAGTCGGTGCAGAAGTCGGTGGGGCCGCTGCTGCTGACCGGGGCGGTGATGGCGGCCGGGCCGGTCGGCTGGCTCGGGCTCGGCGCGGCGACCGTCGGCCTCGGCGCGCTCCAGCGCCGGGCCAGCCTGCGGCGGCTGGCGGCGCTGGGCGGGGCGGCCGACGGTGCGGGGGCCGAGCCGGCGCGGCCGGTCACGGCCTCGGTGGGCTGAGTCGCCACGGAGTCGGTGCGGGGGAGTCCCGGGGGGAGTCCCGGGACGGCGCTGGGGGACGACTGGGGGACATCCCCCATTCCTCCCCCAAGTAGCGGAGCACCGCGGCCCGTTCGGGCCGGAACCGGTTAGCGTGCGGCCATGACTTCGATCATGGGTTCGACCCTGCGCAGGCACCTCGTCGTGGCGGCCGGCGTCACCGTGCTGCTCGCCGCCAACGCGGCCACCGCCGTCGCCCGCCCGGCCGGGCCGTCCGTCGCCGAGCAGTTGCGCCGGGACGCCGCGGCGATCCACGACCTCGGCATCAGCGGCGTGCAGGCCCGGGTGATCGGGCCCGACGGCCGCCAGACGGTCGCCACCAGCGGCACCGCCGACGTCACCACCGGCCGCCCGGTCTCCCCCGACGGCTACTTCCGGATGGCCAGCACGGCCAAGACGATGGTCGCGACCGTGGTCCTCCAACTGGAGGCCGAGGGGCGGCTGTCGCTGGACGACACGCTCGGCCACTGGCTGCCGGAGGTGGTACGGGCCAAGGGCGGAGCCGGCGGCGGGACCACCGTCCGCGAACTGCTCCAGCACCAGGGCGGCATCGTGGACCACCTGCCCGGATACGACTCGAAGGACGGGTACGAGCGGGAGCGCTACAAGGTCTACCAGCCCGAAGACCTGGTGGCCGGGGCGGAGTTCGGCACCGACAAGAGCTGGAGGTACTCCAATGTCGGCTACCTCCTGCTCGACATGGTCGTCGAGCGGGCCACCGGCCGCCCCGCCCACCGGGAGGTCGAGGACCGCATCCTGCGCCCGCTCGGCCTCGACCGGACCCGGCTGATGGGCACCTCGCCCACTCTGCCCCGGCCGCACGCCCAGGCCTACCAGCTCTTCCCCGAACCCGACGGCCGGGTGGACGTCACCGAGCAGGTGCCGATGGACCAGGGGCTCTCCTGGGCCACCACCACACGGGACGAGAACGTCCTCCTCCGCGCACTGCTCGCGGGCCGGCTGCTGCCGGCGCGGCAACTGGCCGAGATGCAGCGGACGGTGACCGTGGACGACCAGACCTCGGAGATGTGGCACGGCGGCGAGTACGGGCTCGGCCTGGTCAAGCGCTCGCTGACCTGCGGCGGGACCTACTGGGGCCACGACGGCGGGGACGGCGGCTTCATCACCCTCAACGGCGTCACCGAGGACGGGAAGCGCAGCGCCGTGGTCTCCATGTCCGAGGCGCTCGGCGACAGTTGGGACCACATCAAGGCCCAGGAGGACGCGGCCTCGAAGCTGATCGACCACGCCCTGTGCGCCGGGAGCCCCCGCGCCAGCTGAGCGGGCGCCGGCGGGGCGTCGGACCCTGTGATCGACGACCGCATCGTCCGAGGGGAGGGTCGTGCGGGTAGGGAACGTCTCCTCCCCGGGGTGTACACGGATAGGTCGTAGGGTCGAGGGCAGGTCGTCCCGAGGGGCGATGACCGGCGGGTGCCGGCGGCCACAGGGTGAGGCCATGACGGAAGTGAAGAACATGAAGGAACGTCAGTTCCCATCGAAAATAAGGCGGTTCACCTCGGGCGCGCTAGCAGTCGGGCTGACGTCCGCGCTGCTGACGGCCCTGGTGCCCGCCGTGGCCCAGGCCGCCGGCACCGACCTCGGGGCCGGCCCGGACGCCGACCGGGGTGGCTGGACCGCGAAGATCAGCCGGACCGAGTACGGCGTCCCGCACGTCCTCGCCCGTGACTTCGGCGGCCTCGGCTACGGCTACGGGTACGCCTTCGCCCAGGACAACCTCTGCCAGCTCGCCGACCAGGTGCTCACCGTGCGCGGCGAGCGCTCGCGCCACCTCGGCCCGGACGGCGAGTCCGTGGACCGGGTGAGCAACCTGGTGAGCGACACCTACCAGCAGGGCCTGCTGCGCGCCGGGACGGTGCGGCGGCTGCAGGCCGCCCCCGCGCCGCTCGGTCCGACCGACGAGGTGCGGCAGCTGGTGGACGGCTACGTCGCCGGGTACAACCGCTACCTGCGCGACACCGGCCCCGACCACCTGCCGGACCCGTCCTGCCGGGGGAAGGCCTGGGTCGGGCCGATCACCGCGGACGACCTGTGGAACATCCTCTACTCCGCCAACACCCTGGCGGGCAGCGGCGCCGCCAAGCAGCAGATCGCCACGGCCGTCCCCGCGGCCTCGACCGGGCCCGCATCCGGCGCGTCGCGCGCCGAAGCCGCCGGACCCGCGGCGGACGCACCCCGGATCGCCGCCCCCGGGCACTCCGCCGACAACCCCGAACTCGGCAGCAACGCCTGGGCGATCGGGCGCGACGCCAGCCGCGACGGCACCGGCCTGCTGCTGGCCAACCCGCACCTCCAGTGGGCCGGCGAGCAGCGCTTCTACCAGGCCCAGCTGACCATCCCCGGCGTCCTGGACGTCGCCGGCGCCGGACTGTACGGCATCCCGTTCCTCCAGATCGGCCACACCCGCGGCCTCGCCTGGAGCCACACCACCAGCTACGCCGACCACTACACCCTCCACCGGCTCAGCCTGGTGCCCGGCGACCCGACCGCGTACCTGGTGGACGGCAAGGCCGAGCGGATGGCCCAGGAGACCGTCAAGGTCACCGTCCGGGCCGCCGACGGGACGCTCTCCACCGTCGACCGGAGCCTCTACCGCTCCCGCCACGGCTACGTCCTCGCCGACGGCTGGACCGGGGAGCACGCCTACACCCTCGGCGACGCCAACGCCGAGAACCTCCGCTCCCTGAACCAGTGGCTGGCGGTCGGCCGCGCCCAGAACCTCGACCAGCTCCGCCAGGCCCAGCGCACCTACCAGGGCCTCCCGTGGGTGTACACCACGGCCGTCGACTCCACCGGCACCACCTGGTTCACCGACGCCTCCGCCGTCCCGAACCTCCCCGACGCCCAGCGCGACCGCTGCCTGGTCGCGGGCGGCGGCTTCGGACAGGTGCTGGACGGCTCGACCGCCGCCTGCGACCCGGGCACCGACCCGGACGCGCTCGTGCCCGGCGTCTTCGGCCCCGCCAGCCAGCCGGGCCTGACCCGTACCGACTACGTCGCCAACTCCAACAACGGCCCGTACCTGACCAACGCGGAGGCCCCGCTCACCGGCTTTCCCGCCATGTACCAGGGCGCCTCCGCGCGGATGCTGCGCAGCCAGCTGGGCCTGCGGATGATCGCCGACCGCCGGGCCGGCACCGACGGCCTCGGCGCCCCCGGGTTCACCCTCGGCTCGCTCCAGGCGACGATGTTCGGCAACCGGGTGCAGAGCGCCGAACTCGACCGCGACGACGCCGTGGCGCTGTGCCGCGCCCACCCGGAGATCGCCGCCTCCGACGGCAGCCGGGTCGACGTCCGCCCGGCCTGCGACGCGCTCGCCGCCTGGAACACCCGGGCCGACGCCGACAGCCGGGGCACCGTGCTCTGGCAGGCGTACCGGGACGCGCTGGCGGGGACCGGCACGACCGCCTGGCAGACGGTCCCGGCCGATCCGGCCCGGCCGCTGACCACCCCGCGCGGCATCGACGCCGCCAACCCCGAGGCCCAGCGCGCCCTGGCCGACGCGGTGAAGGGCATGGCGGCCCGCGGCCTGCCGGTGGACGCCCCGATCGGCCTCGTCCAGCGCTGGGCGGGCATCCCGCTGCACGGCTGCTCCCACCAGCTGGGCTGCTTCAACGTGCTGACGGCGGGGCCGGATTCGGGCACCGGCGGCGGCACCTACCCGACGAACCTCGGCAGCGTCCCGCACGGCGGCACCTTCCTGATGGCCACCGAGCTGACCGACCGGGGTCCGCGCACCAGGACGCTGCTCACCTACGGCGAGTCCGCCGACCCGACCTCGCCGCACTTCACCGACCAGACCCGCGTCTACGCCCGCAAGCAGTGGGTGACCGAGCGCTTCACCGAGGCCGAGATCCGCTCCGCGCCGGGCCTCGGCGTCACCGTCCTGCGGCGCTGACGCGCCGTCGTACGGGCCTCCGGGCCGCCGCCCGTCCCCGGACGGCGGCGGCCCGTCCGACCTCGTGCGGCGGGGTCAGGCGAGGGTGACCTCGACCGGGAGCCGCTTGATGCCGTTGACGAAGTTGGAGCGCACCCGCGGGACCTCCCCGGTGAGTTCGATGCCCGCCAGCCGCGGGATCAGCTCCTCGAACATGATGCGGATCTCGGTGCGCGCGAGCAGGTTGCCCAGGCACAGGTGGGGGCTGCCCTTGCCGAAGGTGACGTGGTCGTTGTCGCGGCGGGTCACGTCGAAGTCGTAGGGGTTGCCGAAGACCTCCTCGTCGCGGTTGCCGGAGGCGAACCACATCACGACCTTCTCGCCCTCCCTGATCCGCCTGCCGCCGAGTTCGACGTCTCGGGTGGCCGTGCGGCGGAAGTGGTAGACGGGGGAGGCCCAGCGCAGGAACTCCTCCACCGCGCCGGGGATGAGGGACGGGTCCTCCCGGAGGCGGGCGAGCTGCTCGGGGTGCTGGAGGAGGGCCAGCATGGAGTGGCTGATGGTGTGCCGGGTGGTCTCGTTGCCGGCGACGACCAGGAGCAGGAAGTAGTTGTCGAAGTCCTGCGGCGAGAGCGGCACCCCGTCGCGGGGGGTCTCGTTGACCAGCCTGGAGACCAGGTCGGTGCCGGCGCCGCCGCGCCGCTGCCGGGCGAGTTCGCGGCCGTAGGCGAAGACCTCCAGCGAGGCGGGCGAACGGAACGGCAGGTCGCGGTACTTCTCGCTCTCCGCGCTGTGCAGCAGGACGTCGGCGTAGTCCGGGTCGGTGTTGCCGATGATCCGGTTGCCCCAGTCGATGAGCTGCTGGTTGTCCTCCGGGGGCACGTCCAGGAGGCGGGCGAGCACGTTGATCGGGAAGTCGGCGGAGACCTCCTTGACGAAGTCGAAGCGGCCCTTGGCCAGGGCGGCGTCCAGCGTGGTGGCGGTCAGGCCGCGCAGGAAGTCGGCGTAGCTGTTGATGACGCCCGCGCCGAACTGGCGCTGGAGGATGCTGCGCAGGGCGCGGTGGCGGACCCCGTCCAGCTCCAGGATGGAGGCGCGCTTCTTGATCTGGTCGTCGTCGACCTCCTCCAGGTTCACGAACCTCGTCGAGGTGAAGGTCTCGGCGTCCCGGTCGACGCGGGCGATGTCGGCGTGCCGGGTGACCGCCCAGAAGCCGGAGTTGGGCGCCTCCTCCGGCTGCCAGTGCACCGGGTCCTGGTGGCGCAGGGTGTGGAACATCCGCCACGGGGTGACGCCGTCGGTGAAGTTGTCGAGGTCGGCCAGGTCCACCTGGTCGAGGGGCAGCGGTTCGTCGATGGCGCCGGAGGCGGGCGGCGTGGACGGCACGGTGGTCACGGTTGGTCTCCTCGGTCTCACAGGTGGTACGCGTACTCGGTGAACTCCCAGTCGGTGACGTGCCGTTGGAAGCGGGCGACCTCGTCGCGCTTGTACGAGAGGTAGGCGTCGACGAAGTCCCGGCCGAGCACCCCGGTCAGGGCCTGGTCCGCCTCCAGGGCGTCGAGCGCCTCGGGCAGGGACGTCGGCAGCAGCGCGGACCTGGCGCGGTCGTAGCCGTAGCCCTCCAGCGGGGCGGCGGGCTCCTCGCCGGCGAGGACGCCCAGCAGGGCCGCCGCGACGGTCCCCGCGATCAGCAGGTAGGGGTTGGCGCTCGCGTCCCCCAGCCGCAGCTCGAAGCGGCTGCCGGAGCCGCGCTCCGGCGGGATCCGGACCATGGCGCTGCGGTTGTCCAGCCCCCAGTCGATCAGCCAGGGGGCGAGGGTGTCGGGGCCGAAGCGCTTGTAGGAGTTGACCGTCGGGTTGGCCAGTGCCGCGAGCGCCGGGGCGTGGGCGAGGACGCCGGCCACCGCGTGGCGCGCGGTCGCGCTGAGCCCGTACGGCGCGGCCGGGTCCGCGAAGACGTTGCCGCCCGCGCCGTCCACGCAGGACAGGTGGAGGTGGAAGCCGGAACCGCCGGCGCCCTGGAAGGGCTTGGCCATGAAGGTGGCCAACCGGCCTTCCTTGCGGGCGAGTTCCTTGACCGCGGACTTGAAGCGGAAGGCGCGGTCGGCGGCCGCCATGGCGTCGGAGTGGTTGAGGTTGATCTCGAACTGGGAGCCGTCGAACTCGTGGTTGCCGTTGGTGATGCCGATGCCGAGGTCGCGCAGCAGGCGCAGGGTGCGCAGCAGGTGGTTGTCGGCGTCCGCGCGCAGCCCCGCCGTGTAGACCACGCCGGCGGCCTCGCTGTAGCGGCGCCAGCCCTGTGGCGTCCCGGGTGCGGCGTCGCACAGGAAGTACTCCAACTCCGGCCCCACGACCGGGTGCAGGCCGTGCTCGCGGCACCGGTCGACGACCGTGCGCAGCAGGTCGCGGGGGGATTCCGGGGCGGGCCGTCCGGTGGCCGGGTCGGTGACGTCGCCGAGGCAGCTGGCGACTCCGGGCTCCCAGGGCAGGGCGGCCAGGGTGTCGAGGTCGGGGCGCACGCAGATGTCGGGCAGGCCGGCGTCCAGGCCGCCGGGGACGGGGACCACGTCGCCCTGGGGGCTGGTGTGGTAGACGGCGCGGCAGAAGGCGAGGCCGTGTTCGCAGGCCGAGGGCAGGTGGTCCAGCAGGACGTCCCGGGCCCGTTCGGTGCCGATGAGGTCGGGATAGGTCACCCGGACCACGTCGATGCCCTGGGCAGCCAGCCGCTCCAGGTGGTGGCGGACGGGCGGGATGTCGGATGCGCTCACCGGTGTCTCCTCTGGGGGAAGTGGGGCGCCTCCCCGCGTTCACGGCGTCGGGAGGGCCAGGGCGCACGGCAGTGGCGGGGTGGGGGAGGGGGCGCGGCGGCTTCGGGCTGCGGGGTGGGGCAGGACACGCTCGCTCGCTGGTGGCAAACGGTAGGGACGCCGGTCGCTCTCCCGCAAGGGGTCTGCCTCAGAAATTTATCCATCCGGATAGCTCTTGACCAGAGGCCGGCTGCTTCCTATGTTATTTGACATCAAACGTTTTGGCGGTCGCTCGTCACCGCCTTCCTCGGCGGCCATCGCCCCCAGCCTCCGGCGTCCGCCGCCCCCTCGGCCGTGATCCGGCCCCGCGGCCCCACGCCCCCCGCGATCCCCCCGTTCCCTCCCTTTCCCGCGACGCTCCCCCACCACCAGGAGGACCGGCCATGAAGGTCGTCGTCGACATGAACAAGTGCCAGGACCACGGCCAGTGCGTCTTCGCCGCCCCCGACGTCTTCCGCTTCGACGAGGACGGACACCTCGCGTACGTCGCCCACCCCGACGAGGGCCTGCGCGCCGACGTCGAGGAGGCCGCCGACGTCTGCCCGCTCCAGGCCATCCGGATCGAGGACTGAGCCGTGACCGCACCCACCGCCGGGGCCGGCACGCCGACCGCCGGGGCCGGCGCACCCGTCGTCGTGGCCGGCGCCTCGATGGCCGGGCTGCGCGCCGCCGAACAGCTGCGCGCCGCGGGCTGGGACGGGCCGATCACCCTCGTCGGGGACGAGCCCCACATGCCCTACAACCGGCCCCCGCTGTCCAAGGAGGTCCTGGCGGGCACGGCCTCCTTCGACTCGCTCGCCCTCCGGCCCCGGGCCGGCGTCTCCGACGTGCACTGGCGACTGGGCACCGCGGTCGTCCGGGCCGACCTCGACCGCCGGACCGTCGAACTCGACGGCGGCGAGACCCTGCCTTACCGGGCCCTCGTCGTGGCCACCGGCATGCGCGCCCGGCGGCTGCGCTGCCCCGGCCCCGCCACCGGGCGGCACACCGTCCGGACCCAGGCCGACGCCCGGGGGCTGCGCGAGGCGCTGACCCGGCCCGGCGCGCGGGTGGTCGTGGTCGGAGCCGGCTTCATCGGCTGCGAGGTGGCCGCCACCGCCGTCGCCCTCGGCGCCGCCGAGGTCACCGTCGTCGACCCGCAGCCGCTGCCCATGGTCGGCCCGCTGGGCGAACTGCTCGCCGGGTCGCTGCTCGGGCGGCACCGGCGGCGGGGCGTCCGCTTCGCCCTCGCCACCGGGGTGACCGGCTTCCGGGGCGAGGAGCGGGTCACCGGGGTGGCGCTGGCGGACGGCCGGGTGCTGGCCGCGGACGTGGTGGTGGAGTCGGTCGGCTCGGTGGCCAACACCGAGTGGCTCGAAGGCAACGGCCTGGACCTCTCCGACGGCGTGCGCACGGACGAGCACCTGCGGGCCGGCGGGCGGCCGGAGGTGGTCGCCGTCGGTGACGTCGCCCGCTTCCCCAACGCCCGGTACGACGGCGTCCCGCGCCGCGTCGAGCACTGGTCCATCCCCACCGACACGGCCAAGCACGCCGCCAGGGTGCTCGCCGCCCACCTCGCCGGCGCCGACCACGGTCTCGCGCCGTTCGCCCCGCTGCCGACCTTCTGGAGCGACCAGCACGACTTCCGGCTGCAGTCCTTCGGCGCCCCCGGCCTCGGCCGGGACGACGCGCGCGTCCTGGCCGGCGACCTCGACGGCGACCCCGACGGGGACGTCCTGGTCGGCTACCACCGGGCCGGCCGCCTGGTCGGCGTCGTCGCCCTCGGCGGGCGGGGCGCCGCGGCGGCCGCCGCCCGCTACCGCGCCGAGCTGCTGCGGCGGCCGGACGTCGAGCAGCCGGCCGTAGAGCAGCCGGCTGTAGAGCAGCCCGCTCTCCCCCACCCCGCTCCCACCGCGTAAGGAACCCCAAGTGGCCAGTGTCCGTGGATACTTCCACCCCAAGACGGCGACCGGCGACTCGTCGCTGATCCCCCCGCCGCCGTGGCGCTACTCCGGCGACCTGCTCACCGTCGAGTACCGCACCGACCCGGCCCGGGTGCGCGAGCTGCTGCCCGAGCCGCTGGAACTCGCCGAGGAGGACCCGGGCGCCGTCGCGCTGATCTGGGCCGACTGGCAGTCCTGCTCCGACTCCGGACGGGAGCTGCTCGACCCGGTGCGCGCCCAGTACAAGGAGGCGTTCGCCGTCGTCCGCTGCGCGTACCGGGGGCGGACATACAGCCGCTGCGCGCACATCTGGGTCGACAAGGACTTCGCGATCGCCCGGGGGCTGCACCAGGGCTACCCGAAGAAGCTCGGCTCCATCCACCAGACCCGGCCGCACCCGTACGGGCCCGCCCCGCGGATCGAGGCCGGTGCCCGGTTCGGCGCGACCCTCGCCGCCGCGGACCGGCGCCTGGCCCAGGCCGTCGTCACGCTGCGCGAGCCGTCGGAGAGCAACGGCTTCGTCAACGGCCACCCGATGCTCCACCACCGCTGGCTGCCCTCCATCGAGAAGGGCAAGGGCCTCGCCCTGGACGAGCTGGTCGAGTCCGGCGCCGCCTCCTTCGAGGCCGGGCAGCCCTGGGTGGGCGACGCCGAGCTGGAGCTGTTCGAGGCGCCCACCGAGGAACTGGCCCGGCTGGAGGTCCGCGAGCCGATCGCCGCCTACTACCGGCAGGTCGGCGTGGTGTGGGACGGCGGCCGGCTGCTGGAGTCCGGCACCTCCGGCGCCGAGTGACCCCCCGCCGCACCGCCCACGAGGATCCCGGAGACACGAGGAAGCGCAGGACATGAGCGAACACACCACCACCGTCGCCGGGGTCGCCGTCGACACCCGGCACTGGATCGGCGGCGAACGCGTCGCCTCCGCCGGCACCTTCACCGACGTCTCGCCCGTCGACGGCGCCGTCCTCGGCGAGATCGCCCGGGGCACCGCGACGGAGGCCGCCGCCGCCGTCGCCGCCGCCAAGGCCGCCTTCCCCGCCTGGGCGGCCACCCCGCGCGAGGAGCGGGCCCGCCTCCTGCACGCCGTCGCCGACGGCGTGGAGCGCCGGCTGGAGGAGCTGGCCGTCGTGGAGACGGCCGACAACGGCGCCCTGCTGCGCTCGCACCGCCGCGGCGTCATGCCCCGGGTCGCCCACAACTTCCGCTTCTTCGCCGACTGGCTGCTGCGGCTCGGCCACGAGGACTTCGACACCCGCGGCCACACCAACCACGTCAGCTGGGACCCGGCCGGCCCCTGCGTGCTGATCACCCCCTGGAACGCCCCGCTGATGCTGGCCACCTGGAAGGTCGCCCCGGCCCTGGCGGCCGGGAACACGGTCGTCCTCAAGCCCGCCGAGTGGTCGCCGCTGACGGCCTCGCTGCTCGCCGGGATCGCCGCCGAGGCGGGGCTGCCGGCCGGCGTCCTCAACGTGGTGCAGGGGTACGGCTCCGAGATCGGCGACGCCCTCACCTCGCACCCGGACGTGCGCCGGATCAGCTTCACCGGGTCCGTGCCGACCGCCCGGCGGATCGCCGCGTCGGCCGCCGCCAACCTCACCCCGCTCAGCCTCGAACTGGGCGGCAAGTCCCCGCTGCTGGTCTTCGCCGACGCCGACCTGGACCTCGCCGTCGACCTCGCGGTGGAGCAGTACGACAACGCCGGCCAGGTCTGCCTGGCCGCCACCCGCCTCCTCGTCGAGGAGACGGTCGCCGAGGAGTTCACCCGGCGCTTCGTCGAGCGGGCCGCACGCCTCGTACAGGGCGACCCGCGCGACGAGGCGACCGACATCGGCCCCACCGTCCACCCCCGCCAGCTGGAGAAGATCGACGGCTTCGTCCGGCGGGCCGTCGCGGCCGGCGCCCGCACCGTGATCGGCGGCCGGCCCCGGGACGGCCGGTACTACGCGCCGACCCTGCTCACCGACGTCGCCCAGGACGCGGAGATCGTCCAGGAGGAGGTCTTCGGCCCCGTCCTGACCCTCCAGACCTTCGGCACCGAGGAGGAGGCCGTCCGGCTGGCCAACGACACCCGCTTCGGCCTGGCGGCCACCGTGGCCACCGGCGACCCGGAGCGCGCCCGCCGCGTCACCGCGCGGCTGGTGGCGGGCACCGTCTGGGTCAACTGCTTCTTCGTCCGGGACCTCCAGGCCCCGTTCGGCGGCTCCCGCCACTCGGGCGTCGGCCGCGAGGGCGGCACCTGGAGCTTCGACTTCTACTGCGACGTCAAGAACACCGTCACCTCGCCGAAGGGGTGGACCAGCCATGGGTGAGATCGTCGGGGCCGGCCTGCTGGCCCACGTGCCCACCATCGTGCTGCCCGAGGAGACCAGGCGCCGACTGAACGACGGCCGGGAGATCACCCTCGTCACCGGCCTGCGGCAGCTGCGCGAGGAGGTCTTCGAGCGCGCGGACTACGACACCGTCGTCGTCCTGGACTCCCACTGGGCGACCACCGTCGAGTTCGTGGTCACCGCCCAGCAGCGCCGGGCCGGGCTGTTCACCTCCGAGGAGCTGCCGCGCGGCATGTGCCGGATGCCGTACGACTTCCCCGGGGACCCCGAACTCGCCCACGCCATCGCCTCGTTCGCCGACCGGCACGGCACCTGGATCACCCCGGTCGACGACGCGTACCTGCCGATCTACTACGCCACCGTCAACCTGTGGAAGTTCCTCGGCGAGGGCCTGCCGGACAAGCGCTGGGTGACCATCGGCGTCTGCCAGACCGGCGACGCCGAGGACCACCTGCGGCTGGGCCGCGCCCTGGCCGACGGCATCGCCGCCACCCCGGGCCGGCGGGTGCTGCTGATCGCCTCCGGGGCCCTGTCCCACACCTTCTGGCCGCTGCGCGAGCTGCGCGACCACGAGTCCGGCGACCCGGCGCACATCTTCACCCCCGAGGCCCGGGCCGCCGACCGGGAACGGATCGCCTGGTTCAAGGAGGGCCGCCACGACCGGGTCCTCGACACCATGGACGAGTTCCGGCGCCACCGGCCCGAGGCCGGGTTCTCCCACTACCTGATGATGGCCGGCGCCCTCGGCGAACGGGCCTGCACCGCGACGGCGCGCCAGTACGGCGAGTACGAGAACGCGATCGGCACCGGCCAGGCCCACCTCTGGTTCGACCGCCCGCAGGGCGGCTGGACGGGCACCGGCCCGTCCGCCGCCTCGGCCGGCCCGCGCAACCCCCACAGCCTCCGCTAGAAAGGCCCCGCCATGCCCGAGTACCGCCGCATCCTGCTCGACGGCGCCGCCGTCCAGACCGTGCGCGAGGGCGACGACCTGGTGGCCGGCGACGGCCGGCGCGTCGCGGCCGAGGACGCCCACCACCTGCCGCCCGTCGTCCCCTCCAAGGTGATCGCCGTCCACCTCAACCACCGCAGCCGGGTGGAGGAGTTCCGGATCGGCCTGCCCGACAGCCCCACCTACTTCCACAAGCCGACCTCGGCGCTCAACTCCCACCGGGGCGCGGTCGTCCGCCCCGAGGGCTGCAAGTGGCTCAACTACGAGGGCGAGGTCGCCATCGTGATCGGCCGCACCGCGCGCAACGTCTCCCCGGCCGAGGCGGGGGAGTACATCGCCGGGTACACCGTGGCCAACGACTACGGCCTGCACGACTTCCGGGACACCGACGCCGGCTCCATGCTCCGGGTCAAGGGCTCCGACACCCTGTGCCCGCTCGGCCCCGGGCTGGTCACCGACTGGGACTTCCACGGCAAGCGACTGCGGACCTACGTCAACGGCGAGGTCGTCCAGGACGGCTCCACCGACGAGATGACCTGGGACATGCACTACCTCGTCGCCGATATCGCCCGCACCATCACCCTGTACCCCGGCGACGTGCTGCTGTCCGGCACCCCGGCCAACTCCCGGCCGGTGGCGCCCGGGGACCTCGTCGAGGTCGAGGTGGAGGGCCTCGGCCGGCTCGCCAACCGCATCGTCGCCGGGCCGACCCCGGTGCGCACCGACGTGGGGGCGCAGCCCACGGAGTCGGAGGAGGTGCTGTCCACCGCCCTGGGCGGGGACTGGGAGTTCCGCGGCATCCGGCCGCCGAAGCGCTGACCGGTGCGCGCCGGTAGGGTCGATCACATGACCGATCCCGTCAAGCCCACCACCGTCGAGCGCGGCCCCCGCAAGCGCGTGACGAACTACGGGACGGGACGGACGGCCCTGCTGGACGCCGCCGTGCGCGTGGTGGCCCGGGGCGGTCTGCGCAAGCTCACCTACCGGGCCGTCGCCCAGGAGGCCGGTGTCACCCACGGGCTCGTCGTGCACTACTTCGGTACGCGGGACGCGCTGATCGAGGAGGCGCTGACCCACGCCATCCGCTCCTCGCTGAGCGTCAGCGCGCTCGGCGTCGGCACCGGCCCCGCGGCCGACTTCGCCACCGGTCTCGTGGAGATGGTCGAGTCCGGTCCCGAGGTGCAGGCCTTCCAGTACGAGCTGCTGCTGGAGGCCCGCCGCCGGCCGGAGCTGCTGCCGCACCTGCGCGGCCTCTACGAGGAGTACTTCGAGGCCAGCCGGAGCGAGTTGGGCCGGATCCTGCCCGGCCCGGTGAGCCGTGGCATGTCCCGGCTGGTCTTCGCCGCGCTGGAGGGCCTGGTGCTGCACCAGCTGGTCTTCGGTGAGCGGGAGGCCACCGAGGAGGCGCTGGCGGAGCTCAGGGGCCTGCTGGCCGGGCTGGTCGAGGAGCCCGACGGGCGCTGACGCCGCGCCCTACCACCCCCTCTTTCCTGCTTCCCGACCCCTTGTCAAACGCATGGCGCCGCCCCACGATGAGGCAACTCGTTTGACCTGAAACGACCCTCTCCGGACTTTCCCCCACTTCGACCTGGCAGGTGATCCGTGTGGACAGTCGGACGACGTCCTCCGAACGGACCGAGCGGGACGCCCCCACCGCGGCCACGCTCAAACCCAACGCCCTGGGTGTCCTGGGCATCCTCTTCTTCGTCCTCTCCGGCCAGGCCCCGCTGACGGGCATCGCCGGCGCCGCCCCGATCTCGGTCGCCCTCGGCAACGGCTCCGGCACCCCCGCGGCCTACGTGGTGGCCGGGGCGGTGATCCTGCTCTTCTCCGTCGGGTTCATCGCCATGGGCCGGCACGTCGTGGACGCCGGAGCCTTCTACACGTACATCGGCACCGGCCTCGGCCGGGCCGCCGGCGCGGGCAGCGCGAGCGTCGCCCTGTTCGCCTACTGCGTCATCCAGGCGGCGATGTACGGCCTGTACGGCTCGATCGTCAGCGGGCTGGTCTCCGACCACACCCCGCTCCACCTCCCGTGGTGGGTCTACACCCTGGTCACCATGGCCGTGGTGCAGGCCCTCGGCGCCCTGGGCATCGAGATGGGCGCCCGGGTGCTGGCCGCGTTCGTCCTCGCCGAGTTCAGCATCCTGCTGGTCTTCGGCGTGGTCACCCTGGTCAAGGGCGGCGGGCCGGAAGGGCTCGGGGTGGCCGAGAGCTTCTCCCCGTCGGCCGCCCTCCAGGGCGCGCCGGGCGTCGCCGTGATGTTCGCCCTGGCCTCGATGTTCGGCTTCGAGGCCACCGCCATCTACGGCGAGGAGGCGAAGGAGCCCAAGAAGACCGTACCGAGGGCGACCTACCTCTCGGTGACCGTGGTCACCGTCTTCTTCGCCCTCACCTCGTGGATGCTGATCTCCGCGTACGGTGCCGCCAAGGCCCCCGCGGCGGCCGCCAAGGCGGTGGCCGCCGGAGACTCCGCCGGGTTCGTCTTCGCCCCCGTGGCCGACCTGTTCGGCGGCTGGATCGGCGGCGTCCTGCCGGTCCTGCTCGCCACCTCGCTGTTCGCCGGCGTCCTGACCTTCCACAACTCCGCCAGCCGGTACCTGTTCTGCCTCGGCCGGGACCGGCAGCTGCCCGCGCCGCTGTGCCGGCTGAACCGGCGGCACGCCCCGGCGGTCGCGGGCCGGGTGCAGACCGCCATCGCCGTCCTCCTGGTCGTGCCCTTCGCGCTGGCCGGCAAGGACCCGGTGCTCACCCTCTTCTCCTGGTTCAGCGGACTCGCCGTCCTGGCGATGATGCTGCTCTACCTGCTCACCTCGGTGTCCGTCGTGGTGTACTTCCGCCGCCGACGGGTCGACACCAGGCTGTGGAACACCGTGATCGCCCCCGTGCTGGGCGCGCTCGGCATCGCCGGTGCCATCTGGCTCATCCTGGCCAACTTCACCACCCTGATCGGCGGCGAGGCCGGTACCGCGCTGTGGCTCGTCCTGTCCGTGCCGGTCGTCATGGCGCTCGGCGTGGCCAACCAGCGCATCCGGCGCCGACGCACCGGCTGACGCGCCCCCGGTCGACGCCTTCCCCGGTCGACACCTTCCCCGGCTGGCGCTTTGCCCGGCTGGCGCTTTCCCCGGCGCGCGCCCGCAGGCAGGGCGCGCGCCACCCACCCCGCACCCACGTGCTCCGGAGGACCCGATGACCCTCGCCACCCACGACGACTGGCTGCGCCGGGCCGAGGCGCTGGAACCGGCCGTCACCCACCTGATCGACGGCGCCGACGAACCCGGCGACGGCGCGTTCCGCGTGGTGTCGCCCCGCGACGGCCGGGTGCTGGCCGAGGCCGCCGACGCCGGCCCGGCCGAGGTCGACGCGGCCGTCGCCGCCGCCCGCCGCGCCTTCGACCACGGCCCCTGGCCGCGGCTCTCCCCGGCCGACCGCGGACGGATCCTGCTGAGGTTCGCCGACCTCCTGGAGGAGCGGCGGACCGAACTGGCGCTCACCATCAGCCTGGAGATGGGCAAACCGGTCACCGACGCCCACGACATCGAACTGCGGGCCGTCATCACCACCTTCCGCTGGTACGGCGGGCTCGCCGACAAGCTCACCGACGAGTCCCCGCACACCGCGCCCGACGCCCTCGCCCTCGTCACCCGGGAGCCCGCCGGGGTCGTCGGCGCGGTCGTCCCGTGGAACTTCCCGCTCACCCTGGCCGGCTGGAAGATCGCCCCGGCCCTGGCCGCCGGCTGCACGGTCGTCCTCAAGCCCTCGGAGCACTCCCCGCTGTCCGCCCTGCTGCTCGGACGGATCGGCCTCGCGGCCGGGCTGCCGCCGGGCGTGCTCAACGTCGTGGCCGGCGACGGACCGGTGGCCGGCCGCGCCCTCGGCCTCCACCCCGACGTGGACGTCCTCGCCTTCACCGGCTCGACCGCCGTCGGACGCCACTTCCTGCGCTACTCCGCCGACTCCAACCTCAAGCGGGTCTGGCTGGAGCTGGGCGGCAAGTCGCCCAACATCGTCCTGCCCGACGCCCCCGACCTGGAGCGGGCCGCGGCCACCGCCGCCTGGGGCATCTTCTTCAACCAGGGAGAGATGTGCACCGCGCCCTCCCGGCTGCTGGTCCACCGCTCCGTCGCCGAGCAGGTCACCGAGGCCGTCGTGGCGCGCGCCCGCGCCCTGCGGGTGGGCGACCCCCTCGACCCGGCCACCGAGATGGGCGCCCTGGTCGGCGAGCACCACCTCGACCGGGTGCTCGGCCACGTCCGCACCGCCCTCGACGACGGCGCCCGCCTGCGCGCGGGCGGCGGGCGCACCCTGACCGGCACCGGCGGCTCCTACCTCGAACCGACCGTCTTCGACCGGGTCGCTCCCGACAGCAGGCTGGCCCGCGAGGAGGTCTTCGGCCCGGTGCTCTCCGTCCTCGCCTTCGACGACCTCGACGAGGCCGTCGCCCTCGCCAACGCCACCGAGTACGGCCTCGCGGCCGGCCTGTGGACCTCCGACCTGTCCACCGCCCACCGGGTCTCCCGCGCCCTCAGGGCCGGCACGGTCTGGGTCAACTGCTACGAGGAGGGCGACCTCACCGTGCCCTTCGGCGGCATGAAGCAGTCCGGCAACGGACGCGACAAGTCCGCCCACGCGCTGGAGAAGTACACCGAACTCAAGACCACCTGGATCCAGTTGTGACCCGTCGCCCGCCCACGGCCCGCCGCCCGCTGATCGCCGTGCCGGCCCGCTTCGCCGCCACCACCTCCGCGCTGCGGTACGCCGCGGAGGTCAACGCCCGCGCGCTGGTCGAGGCCGTCTGGCGGGCCGGCGGCGAGCCCGCCACCCTGCACCCGCACGCGCCCGGCGGCGCCGCCGACCCCGAGGAGGTCGCCGCCCGGCTCTCCCGCTTCGACGCGCTGCTGCTCCCCGGCGGCGGCGACCTGGCACCCCACCGCTACGGGGCGCCCGACGCCCACGAGGCCGTCTACGACGTGGACGAGGAGCAGGACGCGTTCGACCTGGAACTCGCCCGGCGGGCCCTCGCGAGCGGACTGCCGCTGCTGGCCGTCTGCCGCGGACTCCAGGTGGTCAACACGGTGCTCGGCGGCACCCTGCACCAGGACATGGGCGGCCCCGGACGGGACCACCGCCACCTGCGGCACCCCGTCCCGCTCGCGCCCGGCTCCGCGCTGGCCCGGATCACCGGCGCCGGGGAGGTCCGGGTGTCCTGCTACCACCACCAGCACGTGGACCGCCTCGGGGAGGGCCTGGCCGTCACCGCCCGGGCCGCCGACG
This sequence comes from Kitasatospora sp. NPDC057518, assembly GCF_042802075.1. Classification (NCBI taxonomy): domain Bacteria; kingdom Bacillati; phylum Actinomycetota; class Actinomycetes; order Kitasatosporales; family Streptomycetaceae; genus Kitasatospora; species Kitasatospora sp. NPDC057518. The sequence continues at coordinate 25,679 of NZ_JBHVEU010000011.1, read as the reverse complement.
GGACCGTCGAAGCCGTCGAACTCCCCGACTACGAGGGCTGGTTCGCCGCCGTGCAGTGGCACCCCGAGGACACCGCCCACGAGGACCCGGCCCAGCAGCGCCTCTTCGACGCCCTGGTGCGGGCCGCCGACTGAGTCCTACCGGCGGGCGCGCCGGCCGCTGCGGCGCGGGGCGGGCTCCTCGCCGTTCAGCAGCGAGCGGCGCCGCTCCTCGCCCGACTCCTCGACCTGGAGCACCACGCGCCGCAGCCCGTCGGCGAGGCCGACGCACTCCGCGTCGCTCAGCCGGCCGGTGACGAAGGACTCCTCCTCGTTGAACGCGGGGAACACCTCGCGCATGAACTCCTCGCCCTCCTCGGTGAGCGCGAGCAGCACCAGCCGTCCGTCGGTGGGGTGGTCGGTGCGCCGCAGCAGCCCGCGCGACTCCAGCGTGCGGGACACCCCGGTCAGCGTCCCCTTGGAGATCCCCGCCTCCTCGGCGACGTGCCGGGTCTCGGACTCGCCCCAGACCCACACCACCCACAGCACCACGAAGGCGGTCCAGGTCAGGTCCGAGCCCCGCAGCACGGAGTTCTCCAGGTGCTGCCGGACGGCGGACGCGGCCCGGTAGATGTTGGCCACCGCGGCCATCCGCTCCCGGCGGATCGGAATGCCGCCGAGCTTCGCCTGGACGAGCCGCTCCGCCTCGTTGATGGACCGCTGGCTGGGCACCGGTGCTCCCTCGTCTCGCCGTCACCGCATCGGACATGGCCTGCGCCGCCGGCACGGAGGTTTGGGCCCGTACCAGTGACTCAGGCATCTTAGATGGCCGGATCCGCCCACCTGCGGCGCGACCGCCCGGGCGGGGCGGGTCGGGGATCAGGCGCGAGCGGCGGGGGCGGAGGCGTGGGCGAGGTCGTCCACGAGGGTGGGGGAGGGCTGGGGGATCTCGCCGTGGTCCTCGTCGTCGGTGGCGACGGGCAGCTGGTGGACGACGGCGGCCACGCGCGGTGGCAGGCGCAGGGTCAGGCCGTCGTGGCAGGCGGCGAGGGTGTCGGCCCACACGGCGGGGGGGAGCGGCCGGCCGGGCCAGGGCGCGGGCGGCGCGGCCGGGTTACGGGCTTCGGCGGCGAGCTGGTCGGCCTGGTTGCGCCAGTAGTCGGCGTCGCGGAACTCGCCGCGGGCGGCGTGCAGGAAGGAGAGGCAGCTGGCGGCGGTCGTGCTGCCGCCGCCGGCGGCGAACTGCAGCCAGAACTGGCAGCCGTCGTCGTGTCCGGCGAGGTGGAGCAGTGCGGCCAGGACGAGCGCGCCGCCGGGGTGGATGCGGCGCCGGCTGTTGGTGAGGGCCTCCAGGGAGTCGGCGGCCTCGGGCTGGGCGATGATCAGGGTCGCGGCGAGGTCGAGTTCGTGGCGGGCCTGGAGGTGCTCGGCGCCCAGGGGGGCGCGGGCGCGGACGAGTCGGCGCAGGTCGGGACCGGACACGCCGTCGGGCAGCTCGACCGGTCCGTCGGGTCCGTCGCCGTTCCCGTCGTACCGGTCCCGGGGGGTGGCTGCCCGGCGGTCGTGTCCCCGTGTCACTGCATGTCCCCCATGGTGGTGTCGGTGCCGAGGAGGCGGCGGAGCTTGGCCAGGCCGTGGCTGGTGGTGGTGCGGGCGTTGGTCTCGGTGATGCCGAGGTAGGTGGCGATCGTCGGGTAGTCGATGTCCAGCATGTAGCGGAGCACGATCATGTCGTACTGGCGCTCCGGCAGCCGCAGGATCGCCTTGTAGAGCTCCTCGTAGTCGTTGTCGAGGTTCTCCAGGCTGACGCGGGCCAGGGCGTGGGCGCCTCGGATGGCGACGATCCAGTCCGGGACGACCGCGCTGGGCGGGGCCTGGCCGGCGCTCATCTCCCGGTCGGCGATGCACCGCTTGGCGATCATCCAGGCGTGGGCCTCGATGTCGGGCTGGCTCAGCGCGCCGAGCCAGTCCTGCCCCAGTTCCCGGCGGGTGCTGCGGACCGCCTGGTCGACGAGTTCCTGGTCGTGCAACCGGGCCCAGGCGACTCCGCGCCAGGTCTCTTCGCGGCTGTCGCAGAAAGCCTGGTAGGACAGCCGATGAGTGGGGCGCACGGCTGCCCACTCGTCGTCGCTGGTCAAATGATCCTCCTCGTCGCCCGTGCGGACGACGTTCGGCCGACCCGGGGGTCGGGAACGGTGGAGTCAGGTGGAGAACGGCCGTCCTCCGTACGGACATCCAATCGTCCTGAAAAGCCTGATGTGAAGGGGATCCCAAAAAGGTTTGTATGAACTGGCATGTGATGACTTGTCAGATGGTGATCAGTCACATGCGATCAGATATCGTCACGTTGAGCTGAACGATGGCCCGCGCAAGGGTTCGCCACGCCGCGCCACGGGTTGTGGCGCGCCGGCCTGCGGGCACGACATGACGCCGACGCAGGGGGACAACGCACCATGGCAGCAGAGCAGCACGACGACAGCGCCACTCCGCCGGGCGCCGAGGTCAACCTCGCCATCCACCGCCCGCACTCGGCGCGGATCTACGACTACTTCCTCGACGGCACGACCAACTTCCCCGCCGACCGGGAGGCCGCCGGGCACGCCCTCGCGGTCTTCCCCCAGGCCCGGTCGGCGGCCCGCGCCAACCGGACGTTCATGCACCGCGCCACCCGCGCGCTCGCCCGCGGCGGCGTGACCCAGTTCCTCGACATCGGCACCGGCATCCCGACCTCGCCCAACCTCCACGAGATCGCCCAGGGCATCGAACCGCGGGCCAGGATCGTCTACGCGGACAACGACCCCATCGTCCTCACCCACGCCCAGGCGCTCCTGCGCAGCAGCCCCGAAGGGCGGACCGCCTACGTCCAGGCCGACGTCCGGGACCCCGACGCCCTCCTGGACGCGGTCCGCGCCACCGGCGTCCTCGACTTCACCCGGCCGATCGCCCTGAGCCTCGTCGCCCTGCTCCACTTCGTCCCCGAGGGCGCCCACGAGATCGCCGAGACGCTCGGGAACGCGCTGCCGACCCGCGGTTCCGCCCTGGTGATCAGCCACTTCACCCCCGACTACGCCCCCCAGGACGCGGCCCGCATCGAGCAGGTCTACCGCGACAACGGCAACCCGGTCCGCGCCCGGGCCGCCGACGAGTTCGCCCGGTTCTTCACCGGCTGGGACATCCTCGCCCCCGGCATCACCTCCACCCCCCGCTGGCGCCCCGAACCGGACGCCCCGCACGTCAGCGACGCCGAGGCGTCCTGCCTCGCCGCCGTGGCCATCCGCCCCTGACCGGCCCCCGGCACCAGTCTGGCAGTCCGCCGCCCGCGGTGTGAAAGCCCGTCACGACGAATCGGCCCCGCTCACCGCGCGACCGCCCGTCGGGGAGGAGCGGTACGGCGGCGGCCCGGCCGCCGTACTGCTCCGGCCTCCCTACGTCCCCGGGGCGACCGGGCTGATGGTGTCGCCGATGTCGCCCAGGAGGAGGGTCGCCCGGTCCTCCGGGTCCACCGAGTAGAACCTCTCGTCGAGGACGCCCGACAGGTGGCCGACGTGGAGCGTCAACGAGACCTCCCGCCGCTCCGCGTACCGGGCCAGCGCGAGCGCCCCCTCGGCGGTCGCGTGGCAGGTGAAGACGTCGACGGCGGCGCCCGGCCGGGCCGTCAGGTGCATCACCGCCATGAGGGTCACTCCGCTGGCCACGACGCCGTCGACGACCACCAGCCGGTCGCTCCGGGCGGGAAGCCGGTGGTCGACGCCGACCAGCAGGCCGCCGGCCGCGGGCATGCGCTTGGCCTGCGGCGTCCAGCCCTGGTGGCGGGGCAGCACACCGAGCAGTTCGGCCAGGATCCGCCCCTCGCGTTCCGGTGCGACGACGACCGCCCCCGGGACGGACGCGGCGTCCGCCACCCGGACGGGCAGCATGCCGTAGATGTCGAGCAGGGCGCGGAGGTAGCGGCGGCGGTGCGCCTCCTGCTGCTCGGGGAGGTTGGCGACCGCCGTGACCACCGCCATCCGCTCGACCACGCCGGGGTGCTGGTCGGAGGCGACCCGTACGCTGTCCGGCAGTTCGCCCGGGGCGTGCAGGGACTCCAGCACCTGGGGGTCGAACCGCAGCAGGTGGGTGAAGCGGGTGTCGTGGTTCCGCTCGTACGTCTCCACCGTGCGCCGGGCGTCGGGGAGGAGAGCGTCTCTTCGCACGGTACGGGGCACTGGTGACCGGCCTCCTCGGATTGGCTTCCGCTAGTGGTTGTCGAGGCTCGGGACGAACGCGACCGGGAGCGAGTCGAACCCCCAGAGGAGGTTCGAGCGCAGGCGACGGACCGGCCCGGTGACCTCCACCGTCCGGACCCGCCGGGTGAGTTCCTGGAACAGTACGGTCAGTTCGAGCCTGGCGAGCGCCGCGCCGATGCAGTAGTGGTTGCCCACGATGAAACCCAGGTGGCGGTTGGGGGAGCGCTCGATGTCGAAGCGCTCCGGGTCGGCGAAGACCTCCTCGTCGCGGTTGGCCGACGGCAGCCAGGCCACGACGTGGTCGCCGGCGCGGACGGGCCGCCCGCCGAGTTCCACGTCCTCCCTGGCCGTGCGGAGGGAGTGCATGACCGGGGACGTGTAGCGGATGATCTCCTGGATCGCCGAGGGCATCAGGCCGGGGTCCGCCCGGAGCATCCGCCACTGCTCCGGGTCGCGGGCGAGGGCCAGCAGCCCGCCCACGGTGGCGTGCCGGGTCGTCTCGTTCCCGCCGGATATCAGGGCGTCGCAGTTGTAGAAGACCTCCTGTTCGGTCAGCGGCACCCCGTCGATCTCGCCGCACACCAGGGCGCTCAGGAGGTCGTCCCGCGGTTGCTTCCTCCGCCCCTCGGCCAGCTCCTGGAAGTAGCAGAGGATCTCGGTGTGCGCCTGGACCTTCCTGGCCTCCTCCGCCGCGTCGAGCGCGGTGGAGCTCCAGGCGAAGCGGGTCCGGTCGACCATGAACTCCCAGTCGGCCTCCGGGACCCCCATCAGGTCGCAGATGACCGAGACGGGCAGCGTCTGCGCGACGCGGGTGAACTCGCAGCCGCCCTCGGCCACCGCCTCCTCGATGGCGCGCGCGGCCGTCCGCCGCATGGTGGCTTCGAGCCGGTCGACCGTTCGGGGCGTGAACGCCGAGCTGACGACCTTGCGGATCCTGTCGTGCCGGGGAGGGTCGGTGACGTTGAGCATCCGGCCCGCCGCCGCGGCCAGCACCCGCGGGTCGGAGTCCAGCCGCATGCCGTTCTCGGAGCTGAACACCCGGGGGTCCGTCAGCACGTCCGTGCACAGGCGGTGCGTCATGACCGCCCAGAAGAACTCGCCGTTGGCCCGCTCGTTCCGGTACACCGGCTGCTCGGCGCGCAGCCGCGCCCACACCGGCTCCGGATCCGAGGTCTGGTAGAGCAGCGGATCCGACAGGTCGATGGTCATCCATGACTCCGGATGTCGGTGGAGGTGGGAGGTGGAGGTGGAAGTGGAGGTGGAAGTGGAAGTGGAAGTGGGGTGTGAACGGTCGGCGGGAGCGCGGTCAGAGCAGGGCGTCCGACACGGCCGCGGCGAGCCCCTCGATGGTCGGGGACTCGAACAGCACGCGGACCGGAAGGCTGACGTTCAGCCGCGCACGGATCCGGGTGATCAGGCCGGCGGCGAGCAGGGAGTGGCCGCCGAGCTGGAAGAAGTCGGCGTCCACGCTGATGTCGCGCCGGTCGAGGAGCTCCTCCCAGATGGCCGCCAGCGCGGCCTCGACCGGCGTGCGCGGAGCGGTGTACGCGGCGCCGGCGTCGGCGGATCCGGTGTCCACGGGGGAGGTGAGGGCGGCGCGGTCGATCTTCCCGTGCGGTGTCAGGGGCAGTTCCGCGAGGAAGCGGACGCCGGGGGGAACCATGTACCACGGCAGTCTCCGGCGGAGGAATCCGATCAACTCCCGCTCCGTCAGGGCCATGTGCGCGTTCACGACCGCGTGAAGGCGCAGGGCCGGGTTGTCCGGGTCGCTGTCGTCCAGCACCACGGCGCACGCCCGGACGGCGGGGTGTTCGCCGGCCACCGCCTCGATCTCGCCCGGCTCGACCCGGTAGCCGCGGATCTTCACCTGGTGGTCCCGGCGGCCGACGAACTCGATGCAGCCGTCGGCGTCCGACCGTGCCAGGTCCCCGGTGCGATAGAGGCGGCCTCCCGGCGCTCCGGGGAACGGGTCCGCCACGAAGCGCTCCGCGGTCAGGGCCGGCGCGTCGAGGTAGCCGATGGCCAGGCCCGCGCCGCCCAGGTACAGCTCGCCCACCGTGCCCGCCGGGACGGGGGCCAGGGACTCGTCGAGGATGTGGCACCGCACGTTCGCGACGGGGTGGCCGATGGGGACGGAGGAGAAGCGGTCCGGGCTCCAGTCGGCCCCCGGTTCGAAGACGGTCGAGGTGATGGTCGCCTCGGTCGGGCCGTAGACGTTGCACCAGCGGATCCGCTCGCCGACCCGTTCCCGCCAGGTCAGCAGGGCGTGGCGCGACGCCTGCTCGCCCGCCACGACCAGCAGACGGAGCGACGACTCCTCGGCCAGCCGGACCAGGCAGTCCTCTTCCCGCACCCAGCCGTGCCAGAAGGCGGTGGGGACACTGAGGAAGGTGGTCCCGGTGTCGATCACCTGCCGGGTGAGGGCGCGGTACGTCTGCCGGAGCGGGTCGCCGTCGAGGACCAGGGCGGCGCCGTGCAGGAGCGGCGGGAAGATCTCCTCGGCGGCGGCGTCGAAGCCGAGGGGCCGGCACTGCAGGACCCGGTCGCCCGGCCCGAACCGGAAGTGACGGTTCACCGCGGAGCTGTGGTTCGCGAGCGAGCGGTGACCGACCAGGACGCCTTTGGGCCTGCCGGTGGAGCCGGAACTGTAGATGACGTAGGCGGGGTCCGCTCCGGAGCCGGCTGAAGTGGAGCCGGCCGGTGGTTCGGTGGGCAGCGTGTCGAGGTGGGTCCGGACGTCGTCGAGGTCGACGATCCCGCCCCGGTAGTCGGCGAAGAGCGGGGTGAGGCCCTTCCGCGTCAGCAGGGTGGTGGCGCCGCTGTGCTCCAGGACGTACCGCAACCGCTCGACGGGGTAGTCGGGGTCGAGCGGGACGTAGGCGGCGCCGGCCCAGAGGATGCCGAACAGCGCGCTGATCAGGTGCGGCCCCCGCTCCAGGCAGATCCCGACGCGGTCCCCCGCGCCGGTCCCGCGGGCGAGCAGGAACCGGGCGAGCTGGTGGGACCTGTCGAGGAGCCGGCGGTAGGAGATCCGCCGGCCCTGCCAGAGCAGGGCCGGCGCCTCCGGTGTGCGCGCCACCTGTTCGGCGAACAGCCGGTGGAGGCGCGCCCCGGCGTCGGCCCGTGCTCCGGCGTCGGCCCGGGTCCCGGCGTCGGCCCGTGCTCCGTCGAGGTCGTGCGGGGAACCGCTCACGGCGCTACGGCCGTTCCGTTGCTGCCCGGACGATGTCGATCATCAGCCGGGTGTCCAGGAGCGCCTCGTGCGCGTTGGTGAGGGGCTGCGCTCCCGGCGCGCCGACGCACTCGTGGAAGTGCGCGAGCTGGGCCTTGAACGCCTCCTCGTAGGACCCCGTGACGGTCTCCTCCACGGCCGCCCCCCTGCCGACGCCCGGCCCCGCCGGTGCCTCGTCACGCCAGATCCGTACGGTCGACGGCGCGTTGGGCAGGAAGGGGTTGGAGATGTCCAGCATCACCGTGCGGTCCTCGCCCCAGACGGTGAGGCTCTCCTCGAACCGGCGGACCGAGGTGGACGAGCCCTGGAAGACGCACTGGAACCCGTCGGAGTACAGGAGCGAGGCGGTGAGCGTCGTGCCGTCCGGCGAGCAGTGCGCCTTGATGGAGGCCGGCGGCGCGGGGAAGGCGGCCCGGTAGACGTTCACGTCGTGGCTCCACACCCCGAACATGTCCATGTACGCTTCCAGCGCTTCGGGCGAGGCGGCGCCGAACTCCCGGGCGACCCGGCCGCGCCGCTCGTCCGGCCCCGCCGCCCCGTCGGGATCGCCGGGGCGGGTGATCCGGGACAGCTCGGGGATGATCCAGTTCCCGTACTCGGGGCCCACCACGATGTGGATCCTCGCCATGACGGGCCGGGTGATCCGCGCGATCTCCTCCAGTCCCCGCCGGACGCCGCTGTCGTACCGCTTCATGTAGCCCACCATGACCTTGGAGCCGGTGCGGTCGGCGGCGGCGATCACCTCCTCGGTCTCCGCGATCGTGTGGCCGAGGGGCTTCTCGGTGAACACGTGCTTGCCGTGCTCCAGGGCGGTGAGCACCGGTTCCCGGTGGTCGGTGGTGAGGACGAGGACCGCGTCCAGTTCGGGTGTCTTCGCCAGCATGTCCTCGACGGCCGCGTAGGCGTTCGGGACGTGGAAGCGCTCGGCCACCGACCGGGCCAGGTCGTAGGACCGGTCGCAGAGCGCCACGATGTCGAAGCGGTCGCGCAGCGCCGCCAGATACGGGAGGTGCACCAGCTGCGCGATCATCCCGCAGCCCACGACCCCCACACGGACACGTACCATATCGGCCTCCTCAGAAACGGGCTGGTCCTGGTGCCGGCGGCTGTCGTCGGAGCACGTGCCCCAGGACGTCGACGACCCCCTCCAGGTCGGCCGCCGGCGAGACGTACCAGGCCGCGTCCCGTACGTGCCGGGGCACGGCGGGGTCCGCCACGAACGCGCACCTGACGCCCGGCACCCCGGGGACCCAGTCGGCGGGCGAGTTCCCGACGAGGAGGGTGCTCCTCGGGTCGCGCGCGGCCAGTCCGGCCAGGGCCACGCGCTTTCCGGACTCCGTGCGCGGATAGGGGTGGATCCCGGCGTACGAGCCGCCCGGACCGAGTTCGACGGAGACGGCGACGCGGCTCCCGGTGCTCCAGCCGGTCAGCCGGTGCCGCACGTCGTGGATGAAGTCCGGGGGCCCGAAGACGCTGGCGGACGCCAGGCGGTTCGCCCCGAAGGCCCAGGTGCGGCCGGTCGGCGGCCGGCCCCCGAACTCGGGGGCCACCGCGTCGCCGACCCGGGTCAGTCCGTGGGCGGCGGCCGCCTCCGCCACCTCGGCGCGCAGGCTCCGCAGCGCCGGGAACGGGGTGGTGACGCGCACGGTCCCGTCGATCGCGACCACGTTGCCGTTCTCGGCGATCACCGGGAACCCGGGCGCCGTGCCCAGGCCGATCCGGGTGCCGAACTCCCGCAGTTGCCGGAGCGGCGAGTCCGAGCAGAGGCCCACGGCGACGCCCGCGGAGGTCAGGTGCCGCACCAGCCGCCGGAAGCGCTGCAGGGCGAGGGCGTCCGGAGGGCCGCTGGGGACCGAGGGCACCAGGGTGCCGTTGACGTCGAGGAGCACCACGGCGAAGGGCTCGTGGCCGGGCCCGGTCACCGGGCGGCCGATCCGGCCGGCACGTCCGTGCCCCGCTCCTCGACCTCCGCGATCAGTTCGGACCAACTGTCCATCCCCGTCAGGAGTTTGCGCAGGACGGATATGACCGGCTCGCCCGGCTCCGCCATCCCCAGCGACAACAGCGGCCGGCGCGCGTCGGGTCGCAGGTCGGCCACCCGGAGGGTGCGCCGCAGCAGCTGGTCGACGCGGGCGAAGAAGCGCGCGTTGGCCTCCAGCATGAGGACGGCGAACTCCCGGTCGGCCCCGGCGGGGCTGCCGAGCCGGGCCGAGGTCCGGACGAAGGGGAGCCAGTACGGTGTGCGGCCCCACGTTCCGTCCGGCAGCCGGACGACGAGCCCCGAGAGGCCGAGCAGGAAGTTCCTCGGGTCGAGCAGTTCCAGGGCGGGCCCGTCCGGCCCGGCGGCGGTCCGGTAGTGGAGCACGGGGTCGACGGCGGCGCCCAGGATGGGGGAATGTGCCGAACCGCCCAGCCGGATACCGGGGATGACGTGCCGGACCCGCCGTCCCGTGTCCTGGAACAGGCGGATGACGGCGGCGACGGTCCCGCCGGTGGCGATGTCGTCCTCGATGAGGGTGTAGCCCCGCCCGGCCGGGTCCGGTGGCAGCGAGGCGATCTGGTCGCGGATGGGGGCGGCGCCGGGCCGCGGCACCAGCCCGACCTGCCGGCGGCCGCCGAGCAGGAAGCCCCGGGACACCCGCAGCGGCCGGACCGCCAGGTCGAGGAGCGGATCGAGGCTCACCGGCGGCCCGCCGGTGACCCGGCGGCGGACCGCCAGTTCGAGCCGGTGCGCGTCGACCAGGTGGAACCGGAGGCCGCCGGGCCGTGGCACTACCGTGCGCAGCGCGTCCCTCAGGTCCCGCTGGAAGGCGCGGTAGGCCTCCGCGACGGCGGGAGCCGAGCCGCCCGGCGACACGGTGCCGCACCCGGCCGGTGCGCGGCCCAGGGTCCGTACGCAGTAGGAGGTGTCGTCGCGCATGACGATGGTGAACGCGCCCGTGGCGGGGGCCTCGATGCGGGTCGTGACGTCGGAGCCCGGGTCGGGGCGTACGAGGTGGTGGTCGGGGTGTACGAGGTGGTGGCCGGGGACGGCGCGGATCACCGCGGGCTCCGCTCGCGGCCCAGGACGTACCTGCCGCGGGCGACCTCCCGTTCCCCGTCGAGCACCACCTCCAGCGGCATGGGGTGGCAGTGGAACAGGGCCAGCCCCGCGTGCAGGCCGTAGGCGCCGACGTTCGGCACCGTCAGCAGGTCTCCGACGGCCACGTCCGGAAGGCGCGCGTCCCTGGTCCAGACGTCCAGCGGGTGGCAGAGCGGGCCGGCGACGATGGTCCCGTCGGGGACGGCGGACGCGTGGGGATCGTCACCGCACTGGAAGCGCGGCTCGATCCGGTCCTCCTTGCGGAGCCCCGACATCCCGCCCAGGTGGTTGACGCCGGTGTCCAGGACGACGACGCGCCGCCCCTGCGAGCGCTTGACGTCCAGCACCCTGGTCAGCAGCCGGCCGCAGCCCGCCGTCAGGTAGCGGCCCGACTCGAAGACGACCCGCCGCTCCCCTTCCGGCCAGCCGGGGAGCCCCTCCTCGAGCAGGGCGTCGAGCCGGCTCCTGAGCGCGTCGAACCGCGGCAGTTCGCCGGGGACGGCGTACGGTGCGCCGAAGCCTCCGCCGAGGTCGATCACGGGGAGCCGGCGGTCGAGCGCCGTCTCGATCCGCCGCACGACGTCGAGCCCGTAGCGGAACACCGCGAGCAGCGCGTCCACCCGGGTCAGGTTGCTGCCCATGTAGAGGTGCAGGCCGGCCAGTTCCGCGTGCTCCCGGTCCGCGAAGAGCTCGGGCCGCTCCAGCACCCAGGCCAGGTCGGCGCCGAACTGGGAGGGGCCGCCGGTCATCGCGAGACCGGCCCCGGCCGGGGGGACGGGCGGGTTGACCCGCAGCAGTGCGCGCACCCGCGTGCCCGCGGCGCGGCCCAGCCGGTCGAGCTGGTCCAGGGCGTGCGGGGAGTCGACGGAGAACTGCCGGACGCCCGCCGCGAGGGCCCCGGCCACGTCCTCGTCGCGTTTGCCGGGGCCGGTGTAGAGCGCCCCGTCGGCCGGGAAGCCGGCCTGGAGGGCGGCGCGCAGTTCGCCGGGCGAGCTGACCTCGGCGTGGCAGCCGAGCGCCGCCAGCCGGCCGAGGACGGCGGGGTGCGGGTTGGCCTTGAGGGAGTAGAGCAGGGTGGCCGGGGCGGGCAGTGAGCCCACCAGCCGGTGGTGGGCGTCGCTCACGGCGGCCAGGTCGTAGAGGTAGGCCGGTGTCTCCCACCGGGTTTCCGGTAACGCCGTTCTCGTCGTCGTTTCCCCGACCTCGACGTCCATAGAACCGAGGGCTCCTCATGAGTCGTGCGGGCGCACCTTCTGACGGGCTTCAGGAGACCCCGCCGGGCCGGGGAGGACAAGGCCCCCTGGAGCCCGGTGGCTGCTTTCGGTCATGTCATGCCACTTCCGGATGACGGGGTTCCGGTTTCCCCGGCCGGTCGGCGGACGCCGGGAGACGGCTGGTCAGGCGCCGGTCCGGCGGGTCGGCGGATCCGTCTCCCGAGGCGCCGCGCCGTGCGCGGGTGGGCTCAACTCAGGTTGGCTCATTACGAGTTGGGGTGATGGTGGTCCGTTGCTGTCCGTTGGGCGCGCCTCTAGAGTCTCGGCATCGGCCGTGGTCTGACGACGTTCGATACCCGCAGATTCTCGGTCACGCGAAACACGCCACCAGCAGCGGCTCACGGGACAGATCGGGGTACGCACATGCAGGAGCACATCGAGCAGGTCGGTACCAAACTCGTCTACTCCGACGACCGCGTCAGGGTGTGGGTCCTGGAGCTGGACCCGGGGGAGGAGACGATCATCCACCAGCACCCCTGCGACTACGTCTACGTCGCCACGGAGAGCGGCCGGGCGGAGACCGTGCACAAGGACGGCACCGGCTACGTCGGGGAGGACAAGCTCGGCGACGCCGTCTACCACGAGGCCGGACAGCCGCACCTGCTGCGGAACATCGGGGACAACCACTACTCGAACATCATCGTCGAGTTGCTGGCCACCACCAGGTGAGGCTGCCCCATGTCGGCTGTCGCGGCGTACGAGGCGCTCGTCGAGGCGGGTGTGGAGATCGTCTACGCGGTGCCCGACTCGCTCCTGGCACCGCTGTGCCAGGAGGCGTCGGCACGGCGTGAGATCCGGTACGTGCAGGTCAACGACGAGGCCACGGCGGTCGGCCTGGCGGCCGGCGCCCGACTGGCCGGCGCCCGTTCGCTGGTCGTGATGGAGAACTCGGGGCTGCGCCGGGCCTGCGAGACCCTGGCCCGCCTGACCATGAGCCACCGGCTGCACACCGCGCTGCTGATGTCCCGGCGCGGGGCCTTCGGCGAACCGAACTGGTGGGGAATTCCGCACGAGGAGACGATGCACCGGCACACGGCGATGCTCTCCCTGGTGACCGCGGACGTCCATTCCTGCGCGGAGTTGGCGGAATGCCTCCGCAAGGCCTACGCCACGCTCGACACCGGGCAGCGGAGCGTGGCACTCGTGGCGAACGCCGGGATGACGGCGGAACTGAGGGGTGCGCCATAGAAACCGCCGAATTCCTCGAAGCCCTGTACGCCAGGCTCCCCGCGGACTCGGTGTCGGTCGCGCCGCTCGGTCGGACGAGCGAGGTGATGTACGCGCTCCGTCCCGCCGACACCCTCTTCACCGACACCATGGGCGACGTCACCGCGATCTCCCTGGGAATGGCCATGGCGGCGGCCCCGCTGTCCGTGGTCGGCATCGACACCGACGGCGGTTTCCTGATGAACCTGTCCGTACTCACCGCACTGGGCGACCAGTTGCCGAGGCTCGGCAACTACACACTGGCCGTCATCGACAACCACCTGTACGAGTCCGGCGGCGGGCTGCCCAGTCGTGGGACGGCCCTGGACTGGAGCGCGCTCTTCGGCGCCGTCGGACTGAAGTCGGTCCTCGTCGAAGCGCCGCACCAGGTGCCGGAGGTGCTGCCGCTGTCCGGCACGGTGCTGATCGCCTCCGTGCACAACCGGGCACCCGCACCGGACGCGCTGAAGACGGTCGACGGCGTCGAGTCCTCGTACCAGGTGGAGCGGGTGCTGGCCGAACGCACCGGGCGAACGCCGAGGCGGCCCGCGCTCAAACCGTGACCCTACCCGTGGAGTTGGTGGATCATCCGGTGAAGTACCTCCTGCACAGCGACGACGCGGCCTGCTACGGCCTGGACCCCGCCGGCTCCCCGACCAGGGTCCTCGTCTGCTCGACCGCGGCCTCGCGCACCCTCCTCACCGACCCGGCCGTCTCGGGCCACCGGTACCGTTCGCTGCTCGGCACCGCGGTGTCGACCGCGCTCGACCTGGTGGCGGAGGCCGATCCGGCGGTGGCCGGAGCCCTGGCGACCGAGGCGACGACGGTCGTCACCATCCTGCGCGGGGGCCTCAGTTTCGGCGTCGACAGCGCGCTGTCGCACCGCTTCGGCTCCCCCGAGGCGGTGAGCTTCGTCGGAACCGACCGGGGAGCCGCCCACCCCCTCGACATCTCGTACGAGCGCTGGGAGTTCACCGGGCGGCAGCTGCTGGTGCTCGGGGACATCATCGGCACCGGGGCGACGGTGGAGAAGGTGCTCCGGGCCGCCCGGCAGGCGGCGCACGGCCGCGGCGCGGAGATCGCCGGCTACCTGGTGCTGACCGTCGGATCCCGGCAGGGTGTGCGGCGCCTGCGGGACTACTTCGCCGAACTGGCCCACCGGGGCGAGCGGTTCAGCGCCGTCATCGTGGCCCTGGAGGCACTGTTCGAGCTGCCCGACCGCACCCGGCTCGGGCAGGCCTTCCCCCAACTGCCCTTCGACTTCCTGCGGTCCCCCCGCTGGTCGACCCCGGACTTCGAACTGCACCGGCTGGGCCACCGGGACAGCCTCTTCGAGAAGTGCGCCGTCTACGACGGCGGCGTGCGCGCCTTCACGCCCGGCGAGCACCGGCGGTTCCGGGCGGCCTGGTGGACGGAGGTACGACGGCGGGGGAGCGACGCCGGACTCTCGCTGGCCGACCTGGGCCGGAGCACCGCCGGACTCGACCGGTACGCCCGCCCCCTGGACGACTGGCTGGAGGGGATCGGCTGGGCGGCGCCGGAGAACGTCCGGCACCTCGGCGTCGACCACGCCGAACTCCACGCGCTGGGACGCCGGGCCCACGAGTACGCGGCGGCGGCCTCCCTCGACGCCTACGCCGACGCACGCCTGGCACCCGGGGAGCCGCCGCGCTGAGCACCGCCGACGGTCTTCAACCTCCCACCCCACCAGAAGACTTCGCCGGAGCCCCGGCGAGGCCGGCGGCGGAGTCCGCCGGACGGACCGAGAACGGAGACCACATGACGATCGCCGAGTGGCTACGGGACAACGTCACCACGGACAAGCGGGCCCTGGACTGGTACACCGAACCCGAGTGCGAGCCCCGCATCGTCCGCGCGTACCGGGAGCTGCTGAGCGGCTACGAGACCGACACCTCCAAGATCCTCAAGACGACCGTCCTGGTCGAGGGCGACCACCAGGGCGTCGTCCGGGTGCACGACATCAACTACTACTCGATCTGCGCCCACCACTTCCTGCCCTTCTACGGCAAGGTCGACATCACCTACGTCCCCGGGAACCGGATCCTGGGGCTCGGCAAGTTCCCGCGCCTGGTCCAGGCCTTCAGCAAGCGGTTCCAGATCCAGGAGCACCTGGTGAAGGACATCGCCGAGGAGATCATGGCCTCCGGCGGGGCCCGCGCCGTCCGCGTGGAGTCGAGCGGCCGGCACATGTGCATGTGCAGCCGCGGCCCGTCCGACCAGACCGTCATCACCGACACGACCTACGTGACCGGTGACGTCGAACTGCTGACGGCCTACGGCCCGCAGCACTGACGCGTCGTGTGATGGGAGGGTGCCGACTCCTCCTCCCCTCTCATCACACGACCGGCCGGTGCCGGCCCGCCCGTCAGCCCGTCCACTTCCCTGGAGAGCGAACCATGCGCAAGAACGGTGTCGCGCGCCGCGAGAGCACCGGGTCACCGTGGCCGGCCATCGTGACCACCTGGCTCTCCGGGGTCCTCGCCGCCTTCGGGCTGGGCGCGCTCTCCCCGCTCGGGTCCGAGATCCGCGGGGACCTGCACCTCTCCCTCGGCCAGTTCGCCTGGGCGACCTCCAGCATCACCGCGGTGAGCGCCGTCCTCGGCGTCCCCGCCGGGTGGTGGATCAGCCGGCTCGACGCCCGGAAGGCGCTGGCCGGCGGGCTCGTCCTCACCACCCTGTCCGTGGCGGCGACGGCCTTCGCGGGCAGCTGGTCGCCGCTGCTGGCGGCGCGCACCGCGCAGGGCTTCGGCTACCTCCTGGTCTTCGTGGGCGGGCCGATCATGCTGACCCGGCTGGCCGAGGGGCGGGCGCAGGCCACGGCGCTGGCGCTGTGGGGCACCTGCGTCCCCACCGGGCTCGCCCTGGCCACCGCCCTGGGGGGAGCGGTCAGCGGCGCGATCGGCTGGCGCGGCTGGATGGGCGCGACCGCGCTCCTCCCGCTCGTGCTGGCGGTCGCGGTCGGCGCCACCCGCCCCGCCGCCGCCCGCGCGCCGACGGCGGACCCGGCCGCCGAGGGCACCGGAGCGCCGCCCCCGCGGACCGGCTGGATCCCCCCGGTGCTCTTCGCGCTGAGCTTCGCCTGCGTCTGCCTGGCCGGGGTCGCGATCGTCGTGCTGCTGCCCACGTTCCTGACGGAGGAACGCGGCGCGTCCACGGCCACCGCCGGCGTCGTCGCCGCGGTGGTCTCCCTCGGCAGCGTGCTCGGCAGCGCGCTCAGCGGGCTGCTGCTGCGCCGGGGCGTCGGGCTGCTCGCGATGACTCCGGTGCTGGCCCTGCTGCCCGTCTCGGCGCTCCTGGTCTTCGCGCTGCGCCTCCCCGTGGTGGCCGTGATGGTCCTGGCCTGCGTCGGCCTGGTGGTCGACGGGGTGATGATCTCCGCGATGTTCGCGGCGGTGCCGCGGATCGCCGGCAGCCCCCGGCGCGCCGACGTCACCAACGGGCTGGTCGCCCAGCTCGGCAGCCTCGGCACGCTGGTCGGGCCGCCGGCCTTCAGCCTGGCCGTGGACGGCGCCGGATGGGCCGGCGCCGGGCTGGCCGCGCTGGCCTTCACCGTGGTCGGCGTCGCGCTGCTCCTGGTGGTCTCCCTGCCCGCGCCGCGCGGTCCCGCCCGACCCCGGTCACGCGGCGGGCAGGCGGAGGCGGCGGGGGACCGGGCGGCGGTACCGTACGGAGGACCCGGCGGAAGGGATCTCACGTCATGACGTCCGGAACGCGTGCGGGCCGCGGGCCCCGCGTCGTCCTCTTCGACCTGGACGACACCCTGGTGGTGACCGCGGAGGTCAAGTGGGCCCACCACAAGGCGGTCGCCCGGCGGTTCTACGGGATCGACCTGACGGACGCCGAGCTGGCGCTGCACTGGGGCAAGCCCTTCGACGCGATGATCCGCGCCCTCTACCGCGACAGCGACACCCTGGAACGGATGCGCGAGGCGAACCTCTCGCTGGAGGAGGAGTTCCTCAAACGGCCCCTCCCCGGCGCCGTCGAGGTCGTCCACGAGCTCTGGCGCCGGAGCGTCGGCGTCGGCGTCGTCACGTCCACCAACCGCCTCTCGGCCCTCCGGGACGTCGAACGGATCGGGCTGCGGACGGACCGGCTGGTCCTGCTCCAGGCAGCGGACGACAGCCCCCACCACAAGCCGGACCCCCGGGTGTTCGACGCCGCGCTGGCGACGCTGAGCGGAAGGGGGGTCGGCGTGGACGACGTCTGGTACGTGGGCGACGCCCTCATCGACCTCGCGGCGGCCACCGGGGCCGGGCTGCGCTTCGTCGGCGTCGCCACTGGCTTCCACACGCGCGAGGACTTCGAACGGGCCGGTGCCGAGCACGTCCTCGACGACGTACGGCAGCTGCCCGACCTGCTGCCCTGACCGGGGCGGCGAACCCCGCCCACCGGCGTCCGTGGGCGGCCGTGGGCGTCTACCGGCGCGGAAGGCCAGGATGAACATCGAGACGCTACGCCCGGCCCCGGACACCTACGCGGAGTACTGCGTGCTCTGCCGGGGCGGCCCCGTCGCCTGGACCACGGCCGGGGGCAGGCGGGAGGTCCGCTGCGGCAACTGCGGTGGGCGCAGCGCCCGGGCCATCGTCATCGACCCCGGCATCTCCTGGTGGTCCGCCGAGGACGGCGAGTACTGGCACGAGACCGCGGCGGTCTTCGTCCGCGATCCGGCGGACAGGTTCCTGCTCTTCCAACGCGTCGCGTTCCCCTACGCGTTGACGGTCCCGGCCGGCCATGTGGACCGGGACGAGGACCCGGCCGACGCCGCGGCTCGCGAACTGCGCGAGGAGGTCGGCCTGACCGCCGGCGACCGGCTCCGGTTCGTCGCCACGTTCCCGATCCCGGGCGACTCCTGCCGACGCGGATCCGACGCGCACGTCTGGCACGTGTACCTGCTGACGGTGCCGGACGGGGGGCGCGTCACCGTCAACGAGGAGGGCGAGGCGCCCCGTTGGCTCACGCTGGACGAAGCGCTGGCGGCCGACCTGACCCACGCCGTGCGGCAGGTCGTCACCACCTGCACGGAGCAACTGCTGGACGGCTGACGGCCGGTGGGGCGGTATCCTCGTGGACCGGTCGGAGCAACCGGTCGGAGCAACAGGAGGACTGGTCCATGGCGGCGCTCATCGACAAGGTGGCGTGGATCCACCTGGAGAACGGCCTGGTGCTGAGCACGCGTTCCCACGGCAAGGACGCCTACTACCTGCCCGGGGGGAAGCGGGAGCCGGGGGAGAGCGACCTCGACACGCTGTGCCGGGAGATCGAGGAGGAGCTGTCCGTCGCCGTCGTACGGGACTCGGCCGCCCTGCTGGGCGTCTTCGAGGCCCAGGCCCACGGGCACGGCCAGGGCGTGGTCGTCCGCATGACCTGCTACACCGCCGCGTACGAGGGGGTGCTCGCGCCGGCCAGTGAGATCGCCGAGCTGGTGTGGCTCACCCACGCCGACCGGCACCGGACGTCCCCCGTGGACCGGATCATCTTCGACAGGCTGCGGGCCGATGGGCTGCTTCGCTGACCTACGTCCTTCCCAACGCCTCCTCCAGGAGGCCTAGTTGGTCGCCCAGCGCGTCCCCCAGCCCGTCCAGCGGGGCGAGCAGGGAGCGGTCCCCCACCAGGCCCAGGTTCAACCGGCCGCCCGCCGAGCGGGCCGCGATGAACAGGCCGACCCCGTGGCAGACGCTGCCCAGCGGGTGGACCGTCTCCAACGGGCAGCCGGCGAAGTACATCCGCTGCGAGGAGCCGGGGATGTTCGACACCACGACGTTGTACGGGGGCCGGGTCGCGCCGCCCAGGCCCAGCACGTTCTGCGCGACGAACGGCCAGGTGAACAGGGCCCCGTAGAGCCCGGTGGAGCCCTTCTGCAGCTCGCCCAGCTCCCGCTTGGCCAGCGCGCTGGACCGGGCCACGGCGCGCAGCCGCTCCAGCGGGTCGGCCACGTCGGTGCCGAGGCTCATGACCGTCATGGCGAAGGAGTTGGCGGTGGACGCGTCGCCCGCCTCCCTCGTCGAGACGGGGGTGCCCGCGGTCAGGGACCGCGCCGGAAGCGCCCCGGCCGCGGCCAGGCACTGCCGGAGGGCGCCCCCGCACACCGCCAGCAGGACGTCGTTGACGGTCGTGCCGGCGTCCTTCGCCACCGCCCGGAACCGGTCGAACTCGTAGCTGCGGGTGATCACTTGGCGCTGCCGACCGACGGCGGCGTTCAGCGGGGAGCGCGGGACCAGGAACGGCACCGCGCGGGTGCGGTCGGCCCTGGCCCGCACGCCCCGCGCCATGGTCCTGGCGGCCCGGCCGAGGCCCAGCGCGGTGGCCGCGAGCCCGCGGGCCGTCGGTCCTTCCGCCCCGGTGCTGTGGTCGGCGGGGGCGGCGATGCTCCACAGTGGGCGCAGCCCCTCGTCCCGCGGATCGGTGCTCAGCATGCGCCGCAGGCGCTGTTGGACGCCGAGCCCGTCCGTGAGCGCGTGGTGCACCTTGACGTACAGGGCGAACCGGCCGTCCGCCAGGCCCTCGATCAGGTGGCACTCCCACAGCGGCCGCGTGGTGTCGAGCGGCCGGGAGTGCAACCGGGAGACGAGGTCGGTCAGTTCGCGCTCGCCGCCGGGCGCGGGCAGCGCGGAGCGGCGCAGGTGGTACGACCGGTCGACGTCCTGCCCGGCGAGCACCTCCCAGGTGCCGGCGAAGGCCCCCCAGCGTGCGTGGCGCGGCCGGAAGGTGAAGGGGGCCGCGACGGGCGCGGCGAGGAGCCGCTCGAACAGGCGCTGTACGTACGGCCCGGGCTCGGCACCGGCGGGCGGCCCGAAGGTGGCCAGGAGCGCCACGTGCTGGGGAGTGGTGGCGGACTCCAAGGCGAGAAAGACCCGGTCGGGCATCCTGATCCTGGCCACAGCACCCCTCCTGTCCGCGTCCGGTCACCAGTCTGGTGGCGGCGGCACCGCCGGACAAGAGCGCACCGTCGGACAGGGACACACGGCCGACGACCCGACGCTCCGGGAACGCACCAGTCTCCGCGCCCGGCCCCGCCGCTGTCAGTCCGTATGGTTCCGGATTCCGCGCCCCCCGGCGGGTGGCTACCGTCCGAACCGTCCGAACGACGGACATCCGGCGGTCGCGGACCGGCCGCCGACACGCGCCCTCAGGAGGTCACGGTGACCGCGAACCACCCCACCCGCAGGAGCATCCTCAAGTCCGCCGGCGGGCTCGGCGCCGCGCTGGCGCTCGGCGGCGCGAGCGTCCTCGCGACGGCCTCGACCGCCCACGCCGCCGACGACGGCTTCGGCCTGCACATCACCGACCGCGGCGAGGCCGACGCCCGGATGTGGTACTACCGCTTCCACACCGCCGAGATCGGCTGGGACCCGGCCGTCAACGTGCTGCTCCCCGACGACTACCACACCAGCGGGCGCGCCTACCCCGTCCTCTACCTCCTGCACGGCGGCCTCCAGGACTTCATCGAGTTCGACCGCCAGGGCGTCCGCGACTGGACCATCGGCAAGCCCCTGATCGTGGTGATGCCCGACGGCGGGCAGGCCGGCTGGTACTCCAACCCGGTCAGCACCAACGTCGGCCCCCGCAACTGGGAGTCCTTCCACATCAACCAGCTGATCCCGTGGGTCGACGCCAACTTCCGCACCTTCGCCGAGCCCGAGGGCCGCGCCGTCTCCGGCTTCTCCATGGGCGGCTTCGGCGCCCTGAAGTACGCGGCCAAGTACTGGGGCCACTTCGCCTCGGTCAGCGCCCACTCCGGCCCGGCCAGCCTGCGCCGCGACAACGGCGCGGTCGTCCACTGGGCCAACGTCTCCGCCGCCGTCAAGGACCTGGCCGGCGGCACCATCTACGGCGCGCCGCTGTGGGACCAGGCCAGGGTGACCGCCGACAACCCGGTCGAGCGCCTGGAGAGCTACCGCAACAAGCGGATCTTCCTGGTCGCCGGCACCAGCCCCGACCCGACCAACCCCTTCGACACCTTCAACGAGACCGCGGTGCTGGCCGGACAGCGGGAGTTCCGCGCCCTGCTCGACGGCGCCGGCATCCCGTACGAGGCCCACGAGGAGTCGGGCGGGCACTTCATCCGGCCCGACATGATGCGGCGCGACATCGACGGCATCATCGGCCGCCTCCGCAAGGCGTGAGGGGGCCGCACCGATGATCTCCCGCACCTCGCGGCGGGCCCTGGCCGTGGTGGCCCTGCTGCTGCCGGTCGCCGTCCCGGCCGTTCCCGCTGTCGCCGTTCCCGCTGTTCCCGTCGCTGCCGCCGTTGCCGCCGGGTTCGCGGCGGCCTGCCCGACCGACGGCGCCATCACCCAGCACTACACCGCGGAGCACAACGGCATCGACATCGCCAACAACCGCGGCACCCCGATCTACGCGGTCGGCGACGGCAAGGTCGTCATCTCCGGCCCGGTGTCCGACTACGGCCAGTGGATCCGCATCCTGCACCCGGACGGGACCATCACCGAGTACGGGCACATGCAGCGGCGGGACGTGTTCGAGGGCGACGACGTGCGGGCCGGCCAGCAGATCGCGCTGATGGGCAGCGAGGGCAACTCCACGGGCCCGCACCTGCACCTGCGGGTCTGGGCCGACCCGAACGCGTCCCAGCGCACCGACCCGGAGCCGTACCTCACGGAGCGCGGCGTCACCGTGCCCTGCGTCCCCGGGAGCGGTCCCCGGCCCGCGCCGCTGGTGTATCCGGCCGAGTCCGGCCGGGTGGTGTCGGCCCGGTCCGCGGACGGGCGCCTGGAGGTCTTCGCCGCCGGGGCGAGCGGTGTCTCGCACGCCTGGCAGACCGTGGTCAACGGCGCCTGGTCGGAGTGGGAGGGCCTCGGCGGCCCGGGCGGCGCCGAACTCGCCATCGGTCCGAACGCGGACGGCCGGCTGGAGGTGTTCGCCCTCAACGGCACCACCCTCCAGCACCGTTACCAGCTCCAACCGTCCGGCGCCTGGTCCGGCTGGGAGGACTTCGGCGGCGGGGGCCACGACCTCGCCGTCGGCGCCAACCAGGACGGGCGGCTCGAAGTCTTCGCCTCGGGACCGGCCGCCGTCTTCCACCGCTACCAGACCGCGCCCAACGGCGGCTGGTCCGGTTGGGAGGGCACCGGTGGCGGCCCGGCCAACAGTGAGATCGAGCTCGGGAAGGCCCCCGACGGCCGCCTCGAAGTCTTCGCCCTCAACGGCGACACCTTCCAGCACCAGTGGCAGACGGACGTCAACGGCGGCTGGTCCGCCTGGGACACGACCTTCGGCGGCGGGGGACACGACCTCACCGTCAGCCACAACCGGGACGGCCGCCTGGAGGTCTTCGCCTCGGGGCCGGTCGGCGTCTACCACAAGCACCAGACGAACCCCACCAGTTGGTCCGGCTGGGAAGCCACCGGCGGCCCCGCCGACTCCCGGCTCACCAGCGAACTGACCGCGGACGGCCGGGTCGAGGTGTTCGCCATCAACGGCAGTACGGCGCAGCACATCTGGCAGACCGCCCTGAACGCCCCGTACGGCCAGTGGGAGACCTTCGGAGGAGGCGGCACCGAGATCGGCGCCGCCGCCAACGCCGACGGCCGGATCGAGGTGTTCGGTTCCAACACCGACGGCGTCCACCACCGGTGGCAGACCGGCTTCTCCACCTGGTCCGAGTGGGCCTGGCTGAACACCACCCCCGGACCCGCCGTCAGTCTGAACACCACCCCCGGACCCGCCGTCAGTCGAGGAGCCACCCCGTGACCGGCCAGCAGCGCGCCCGCCGGGCGCCCCACCGTGCCCTGCTGTCCGCGATCGCCGCCCTGGGAGTCACGGCGGGCCTGACGGTCGCCGCCCCCTCCGCTCCGGCCGCCACCGGCAGCGACCTGTGTGCCGAGGTCGCCTACCAGGCGGGCTTCCGGGGCGAGGCCCTGGTGACCGCGATCGCCGTCGGCCTCGCCGAGTCCAGCTGCAACCCGCTGGCCTCCAACCGCGAGGGCAACACCCCGGACTACTCCGTCGACCGTGGCCTGTGGGAGATCAACGACCACTTTCACGGTGAGGTCTCCGACGCGTGCGCCTACGACGCCCAGTGCAACGCCGACCAGACCTACCGGATCTCCAACGGCGGCCTCGACTGGCACCAGTGGTCGACCTACAGCGCGCGCGCCCACCTGCGGCACATGGAGGAGGCCCAGGCCGCCGTCGACCGGCTCGGCCACCACGAGCCCGGTCCCGCGCCGCTGGAGTACCCGGCGGAGTCCGGCCGGGTGGTCTCGGCCCGGTCCGCCGACGGACGCCTCGAAGTCTTCGCGGCCGGGAAGAACGGCGTCTCGCACGCCTGGCAGACCGCGATCAACGGCGGCTGGTCGGAGTGGGAGGACCTCGGCGGCCCGGCCGGCGCCGAACTCGCCATCGGCCTGAACGCGGACGGCCGGCTGGAGGTCTTCGCCCTCAACGGCAGTACCCTCCAGCACCGTTACCAGCTCCAGCCGTCGGGCGCCTGGTCCGGTTGGGAGGAGTTCGGCACCGGTGGCCACGACCTCGCCGTCGGCTCCAACCAGGACGGGCGGCTCGAAGTCTTCGCCTCGGGACCGGTCGGCGTCTTCCACCGGTACCAGACGGCGCCCAACAGCGGCTGGTCCGGCTGGGAGGGCACCGGTGGCGGCCCCGCCGACAGCGAGATCGAACTCGGCAAGGCCCCCGACGGGCGGCTGGAGGTCTTCGCCCTCAACGGCAGCGTCTTCCAGCACCAGTGGCAGACCGCCGTCAACGGCGGCTGGTCCGCCTGGGACTCCACCTTCGGCACCGGCGGCCACGACCTCACCGTCAGCCACAACCAGGACGGCCGGCTCGAGGTCTTCGCCTCCGGCCCGGCCGGCGTCTACCACAAGTACCAGACGGACCCGACCAGTTGGTCCGGCTGGGAGGCCACCGGCGGCCCCGCCGACGCGCAGCTGACCAGCGGGCGTTCGCCGGACGGCCGGGTGGAGGTGTTCGCCATCAACGGCAGTACGGCGCAGCACATCTGGCAGACCGGCCTGAACGCCCCGTACGGCCAGTGGGACACCTTCGGCACCGGCGGCACCGAGATCGGCTCGGCGAACAACGCCGACGGCCGGATCGAGGTCTTCGGCGCCAACACCGACGGCGTCCACCACAAGTGGCAGACCGGCTTCTCCACCTGGTCCGAGTGGGCCTGGCTGAACACCACCCACGGACCCGCCGCCGGCTGACCACCCCCGGACCCGCCGCCGGCTGACGACGCCGGAAACCCCGCCGGAAACCCTCTGGAGCGCAGCGATGCACCCGATCAGCAGGCGCGGCCTGCTGCGGGCGGCCGGAGCGGGAGCCCTCGTGCTCCCGCTCGCGGGCCGTACCGCCCCGGCGGCCTCCGCCGTCCCGACCGGCGCCTCCGTCGGCGCCGTCTGGGTCGGCGCCGGCCCGTTCGACCACGTCTACGACCCGTCCACCGCGCGCCGCCGCTACCTCAACGACCACACCCTGGTCCAGGCCGACGGGCGCTGGCACCTGTTCAGCATCGTCGGCGACAGCGCGCCGCCCGGGCAGGCGCCTGACAGCGCGGCCGAGGTCTCGCTCGCGCACGCCTCGGCGCCCTCCCCGTCCGGGCCGTGGCGGAGCCACCCGGACGCGCTGACCGTCGACGCCTCGTACTTCGGCGAGGAGCACCTGTGGGCCCCGCACGTCGTCGAGTCGGGCGGCGTGCACTGGATGTTCTACGCGGCGGGCGGACGCGCCGGGGCGGCGGTCAACGCCGCCACCTCCACCGACCTGTCCACCTGGACGAGGCTGCCGTCCGGTCCGCTGTTCCGCGGGACCGCCGCGCGCGACCCGATGGTGCTGCGGATCGGCGCCGAGTGGGTGATGTACTACACCGAGCTGTCCGGCCCCGGCGGCCGCCACCAGGTCTGCTACCGGCGCTCCGCCGACCTGCTGACCTGGGGCGAGCCCGGCGTGGCCTTCGCCGACGCGGCCACCGCCGCGGACGGCGTCTCGGTCACCGAGTCGCCCTTCGTGGTGGCCCGGGACGGCTGGTACCACCTGTTCATCGGACCGCGCAACGGCTATGAGGGCACCGACGTCCTCGCCTCCCAGGACCCGTTCCGCTTCTCCGTCGACGGCTACGCCGGCCATGTGCCCGGCCACGCGGTGGAGGTGGTCACCGACGGGCGGCAGTGGTGGGCCAGCGCCGCCGGCTGGTTCCGGCGCGGCCTCTACCTGGCCCCGCTGGACTGGCGGTCCACCCCGCCGCCCTGGCAGAGCCCGGACAACCCCGTCGCCGCCCCGGACGTCCACGGCCGACTGACCGTGTTCGCCCTCGACGCCGCCGACCGGTCGGTGCTGCGCCGGGTCCAGACCGGCCCGGACACCGACACCTGGTCGGACTGGGAGGTGTTCGGGACACCCGCCGGTGCGGTGCCCGTCCTGGGCCGCAACGCCGACGGCCGGCTGGAGGTGTTCTCCCTCGCCCCCGACGGCGCCGCCCTGCACCACCGCGTCCAGCGGAGCGACGGCGGCTGGTCGGACTGGGAGGTCTTCGGCGGCCCGGCCGGCGCCGCCCCCGCCGTCGCCCGGAACGCCGACGACCGGCTGGAGGTCTTCGCGCTCGCCCCCGGCGGCGCCCTGATCGCCCGCCGCCGCCAGTCCTCGCCCGGCTCGACCGGCTGGGACGACTGGGACCCGGGCTTCGGC
>NZ_JBHVEU010000010.1:0-48726 GCF_042802075.1 Kitasatospora sp. NPDC057518 | reverse complement strand
GTCCGGGAGCGGCGACTCCCGGACGGCACCGGCCTCACGGTGCGGGAAGGGCTACCAACGGCGGCGCGGCGCCGGTGGGTTGAGCTTGGCGGCGAGCGCCGAGAGGAAGGTCGGGAGCTTGTCGACCATGGCCTTGGGGACCGGGGTGGTCTCGACGCTGCCGGTTCGCACGTCCTCGACGAGGAGCGTGTACGTGCCGTTCTCCTCGACGAGTTCGGCGGCGAAGAGCAGCGTCCTGGTGGAGGTTTCCATCGGGGTTCCTAGGCTTGGGTGTCGTTGAGCCAGGCGGTCCACGCCGCGGTGGCCCGCTGCTCGTCGGCGTCCTCGGCGAACAGGTGGTGGCCGAGCCAGATCGGCACGTTCCAGGTGCTGCCGTTGAAGAACCGGTAGAGCGCGTCCGGGCCGCGCAGGCCGACGAAGTCGGGGCTGAGCCAGTCCACGACCACCTCCTCCGGGCCGCCGTCCGTACCGGGGACGTCGAGCCGCAGGCGGTCGCCGACGGCCGCGTCGGCGGCGAGGCCGAGGCGCAGCCGCAGGGCGGCGAAGTCGGCCGGGTCGGCGGTGGGTTCGGGGCGCGGGGCCCTGACGTAGACGGCGGGGCGGCCGGCGAAGTGCCGCAGGTACTCGGCGAGGCCGTGCTGGTAGAAGTCGACGTGCTTCTCGGCCGCGTCCGACTTGGCGTCCCACATCCAGGCCTCGTCGACGACGCCCGTGTGCACCCAGTGGATGCCCATCCGCAGGTGGCTCGTTCCGCCGTCGGCGGGCTCGATGTGGTAGCTGAGCGTGTTGGAGAACCCGCCGTCCTGGGTCGCCCGGACGGCGAACCGCCGCGGCGGCTCCCACGCCACGACGGTGGAGTCGCCCCGGCTGGCCTTCCCGCCGACGCGCGGCTCGACCTCCATCGGGTACAGCCAGCCGAGATTGCCGGCGCCGGTGGCGACCGCGTCCCAGACCTGTTCGGGCGTGGCGGGCAGGTCCTGTTCCCGGCGGACCTCGAACTCTCGGGCCATGGTCGGTACTCCTTCGTCGTCGTTCATGGTCAGTGGTCGTCGTTCATGGTCAGTAGGTGACCGGGAGGGCGCTCAGCCGCCGTTGCAGCGGGTTGGGCCGCCAGTCCAGCGCCGCCTCGTCGGCCAGCCGCAGCCCGGGCAGCCGACGCACCAGCGTGCCGATCGCCACCTCGGCCTGGAGCTTGGCCAGTGGGCCGCCGAGGCAGAAGTGCGGGCCGTGGCCGAAGGTCAGGTGCCGGTTGCCGGGGCGGGTGAGGTCGAGCCGGTCGGGGTCCTCGAAGCGGTCCGGGTCGCGGTTGGCCGCGGCGAGGAACAGGTACGCCAGGTCCCCCTCCCGCAGTGTCCGTCCGCCGATCTCCAGGTCCTCCGCGACGACCCGGACGATCGCCTGGGTCACCGTGTCGTAGCGGGCGAGCTCCTCGACGGCGCCGCGGATCAGCCCCGGATCCGCCCGCAGCCGGGCCAGTTGGTCCGGGTGGCGCAGCAGGGCGAGGACGCCGTTGTTGATCAGGTTGGCGGTGGTCTCGTCGCCGGCGGTGATCAGGACGAAGCAGGTGGACAGCAGTTCGGAGTCGGTGAGCCGCTCGTCCTGCGCCTGGGTGGCGACCAGGGCGCTGATCAGGTCGTCGCCCGGCGCGCGCCGGCGCTGCCGGATGAGCCCGGACAGGTACTCCTCGTACTGGTCGATCGCCGCCTCGGACTTGTCGATGTCCTCGGTGAGCCGACCGAAACGGCGGAACCAGCCCTTGACCCGCGGCCGGTCCTCCTCGGGGATGCCGAAGAGCTCGCAGACGACGGACATCGGCAGCGGGGCGGCGACGGCCTCGATCAGGTCCATGCTCCGCCCGGCCGCGACCGCCTCGTCGACGAGCCGGTCGACGATCCGCTGGACGCCGTCGCGCAGCGCTTCGACCCGGCGGGCGGTGAAGGCCCGGTTGGCCAGCTTGCGCAGCCGGCTGTGGTCCGGCGGGTCGGTGTTGGTCATCACCCGGCCGAGCCGGTCGGTGAGCCGGCTCAGGGCCTTCAGGTCGCCGCCGAGCGCGCTGTAGGCCCGGGTCATCCGGTCGCGGTCGTTGGACAGCCGCAGGTCGCCCAGGGCCGCCTCGATGTCGGCGTACCGGGTGAGGTACCAGATGCCCTGGTCGCTGCGGTGGACGGGGCTCTCCTGCCGCATGCGGGCGTAGAGGGGGTACGGGTCCCGCCGGGCCTCGGGGGTGAGCAGGTCCGCGGCGAAGTCGTGGGACGGGACGGGGTCGTGGGCCGGGGCGAGGCCCGCCGCGGGGCGGGCCTCGTCCGTGGTGTCGGTCGGGTTCACTACGGGCCGCGCTACTTCCGGGTGTCCATGGCGTCGGCGAGGCTCCTGGGCCGCATGTCGGTCCAGGACTTCTCGACGTACTCCAGGCAGGCGGCGTTGGTGTCGGGGCCGTGGACGACGGTCCAGCCGTCGGGGACGTCGGCGAACTGCGGCCAGAGCGAGTGCTGGTTCTCCTCGTTGACGAGCACGAGGAAGGTGCCGTCCTGGTCGTCGAAGGGGTTGGTCATGGGTCAGTC
The DNA here is from genome assembly GCF_042802075.1 of Kitasatospora sp. NPDC057518. Taxonomy (NCBI): domain Bacteria; kingdom Bacillati; phylum Actinomycetota; class Actinomycetes; order Kitasatosporales; family Streptomycetaceae; genus Kitasatospora; species Kitasatospora sp. NPDC057518. The sequence goes on along the minus strand of NZ_JBHVEU010000010.1, from coordinate 46,165 downwards.
CTCCTGGTGGGAAAGGGTGGTGGTGCCGTCGGTGTCACCGACGGCCTCGGTGATCCTGGCGGCCAGGACCGGTCCGATCTGGGCCAGCGAGCCGGCCTGGGTCATCCGGTCGTGCCGGGTGGTGATCTCGTGGGACTCGATCCGGCCGGTGACGTAGGGGCGCCAGGTCTCGGGCCCGGCGTTGTCCTCGGCGCGGTCGATCGTGGAGTTGAACAGCAGCAGGTCCCCGTCGAAGCCGCCGGGGACGAAGTCGACCGCCAGCTTCGAGTTGTTGATCATGATCTCGACGATCACCTCGACCTGCCGCTCGGTCAGGCCGGCCAGCGCGCTGCCCCGCCGGTTCAGCACCTCGGCGACCTCGGCGTAGGTGATCTCCCGGTCGCCCAGCTCGTCCGGGTCGACGTCGAGCACGCCGACGAGCACGTCCCGCACGGTGGGCACCGGAGCCACCTCGAACCGCACCTCCTTCACCGGGTAGGCGTCGAGGATCGCCAGCAGTGCGGTCCGTTCGCCGCGCGACTGCAGCTCGCAGGCGAGCGCGTGGGCGATCAGCCCGCCGGCGGACCAGCCGAGCAGCAGGTACGGGCCCTCCGGCTGGATCTTCTGGATCTGGTCGGCGTAGTCCGCCGCCATCTCCTCGTAGGACGTCGGCAGGGGTTCGGGCCGGCCGAGGCCGCGCGCCTGGATGGCGTAGACCGGGTGCTGCGGGCCGAGGTGGTTCAGCAGTCCGCTGTACGACCAGCTGATGCCGCCGCCGGGGTGGACGCAGAACAGCGGCGTCCCGGTCCCGGTCGAGCGCAGCGGCAGCACCACGTCCAACGCGTCCTCGGGATTGTCCATGACCAGCCGCTCGGTGAGACCGGCCACGGTCGGCGCCTCGAACAGCATCCGCAGGCCCAGCTCCAGGCCGAGGGTCTCGCGGACCCGGGAGGCCAGCCGGGCGGCCAGCAGCGAGTGCCCGCCCAGGTCGAAGAAGTTGTCGTCGATGCCCACCTGCTCCCGGCCGAGGACCTCGGCGACGAGGCCGCACAGCAACTGCTCCTGCGGCGTCCGGGGGCCGCGCCCGGCGGTCGAGGACCCGTACTCGGGGGCCGGCAGGGCGGCCCGGTCGAGCTTGCCGTTGGCGGTCAGCGGCAGCGCGTCCACGGTGACGAACGCCGCCGGCACCATGTAGTCGGGCAGGTCGCGGCGCAGCCGGCCGGACAGCTCGCCCGCCTCGGGCGCCCCCTCCGGGGCGGGCACCAGGTAGGCGACCAGCCGCTTGTCCCCCGGCCGGTCCTCGCGGGCGACCACGGCCGCCTGGGCGACGCCCGGGCAGCCCGCCAGGACGGCCTCGATCTCGCCGGGTTCGATCCGCAGGCCGCGCAGCTTGACCTGGTGGTCGGCGCGTCCGGCGAAGTCCAGCGTGCCGTCGGTCCGCCAGGAGGCGAGGTCGCCGGTGCGGTACATCCGGCTGCCGGACGGCCCGTACGGGTCGGCGGTGAAGCGCTCCGCCGTCAGGCCGGCCCGTCCGAGGTAGCCGCGGGCCACGCCCGTCCCCGCGAGGTACAGCTCGCCGACCATGCCGGTCGGCACCGGGCGCAGCCGCTCGTCGAGCACGTAGGCGCGCATGTTCGCCATCGGCCGGCCGATCGGCACGGTCGCGGCGTGTTCGGGGAGGTCGTCCACCGGGTGCCGGGTGGCCAGGGTGGTGGCCTCGGTGGGCCCGTAGCCGTTGACCACCTCGATGCCGGGGCAGGCCTCCCGCACCCGGGCGACGGCGGCCGGGGAGACCACGTCGCCGCCGGTCCACACCTCGCGGACCCCGGCGAGCAGGCCCGGGCGCTCCTCGGCGACCAGGCGGAACAGTCCGGCCGTGAGCCACAGTCCGGTCACCCCGTGCGCGGTGATGGTGTGCTGGAGCAGGTCGAGGTCGAGCTGCTCCGGCGGCGCCACGACGACCCGGCCGCCGTTGAGCAGCGGCACCCACAGCTCGTAGGTGGAGAGGTCGAAGGCCGTCGGGGAGTGCATCAGCACCCGCGCGTGTCCGCCGCCCCGCCACTCGGGGGTGAGCGCGAGGCCCACCACGTCGCGGTGGGTGACGGCCACGCCCTTCGGCCGGCCGGTCGAGCCGGAGGTGTACATGATGTACGCCAACTGCTCCGGCACACAGGGGACTTCGACGTCGGACGGATCGGCGGCCGCGGACCGCTCCAGTGCGGTGAGCACCTCCCGGGTGAGCACCAGGGCGGCCCCGCTCTCCCGCAGGATCAGGTCGACCCGGGAGGAGGGGAAGCGCGGGTCCAGCGGCACGTAGGCGCCGCCGGCCTTGATGATCGCCAGGATCGCCACGACCAGCTCCGCCGAGCGGTCCAGCATGACCGCGACCGGCGTCTCCGGCCGTACGCCCTGGCGGATCAGCGCCCGCGCCAGGCGGGCGGCCCGCTGGTCGAGCTGCGCGTAGGTCAGCTCGGTGCCGCCCGCGACGACCGCGACCGCCTCCGGGGTGGCCCGCACCTGGCGGGCGAACAGCTCCGGCACCGCGGCCTCCGGCAGCTCGGCCGCGACGCCGGTGGACCCGGCGAGCAGTCGGCGGCGTTCCTCGGCGGGCATGATGTCGATCCGGCTGATCGGCCGGTCCGGGTCGGCGACCGCCGCGCGCAGCAGCCGGGCCAGACGCTCGAACAGCAGCTCCACGGTGGGCGCGTCGAACAGGTCGGTGGCGTACTCCACCGCGCCGACCAGGCCGTCGGGGACGCCGTCCGGGCCGAACCGCTCGGCCAGGCTGAAGGTCAGGTCGACCCGGGAGGTGCCGGTCGGCGCCGCCAGGTGGCCGGTCTCCAGCCCCGGCAGCGCGAACTCGCCGACCGGCGCGTTCTGCAGGGCCAGCATGATCTGGAACAGCGGGTGGTGGGCCAGCGACCGCGCGGGGTTGACCACCTCGACCAGGTACTCGAACGGCACGTCCTGGTGGTCGTACGCGCCGAGCGCCTTCTGCCGGACCCGGCCGAGCAGTTCGGCGAAGGTCGGGTCGCCGCCGGTGTCGGTGCGCAGTACCAGGGTGTTGACGAAGAACCCCACCAGCTCGTCCAGCGCCTGGTCGGTCCGGCCGGCGATCGGGCTGCCGACCGGGATGTCCGTGCCGGCGCCGAGCCGGGTGAGCAGGGCCGCGAGTCCGGCCTGGAGCACCATGAACATGCTGGCGCCGCGCGCGGCGGCCAGGTCCCGCAGGGCCTGGTGCAGTTCGGCGTCGAGCCGGACCGCGACCCCGTCGCCGCGCTGGGAGGCCACCGGCGGCCGCGGCCGGTCGGCGGGCAGCTGCAGTTGCTGCGGGACGCCGGCCAGCTCCTCCTTCCAGTAGGCCAGTTGCCGGGCGAACAGGCTGTCCGGGTCGGCGGCGTCACCGAGCAGGTCGCGCTGCCAGGCGCTGTAGTCGGCGTACTGCACCGGCAGCGGGGACCACCGCGGGGCCTCGCCGCGGCAGCGGGCCGCGTAGGCCGCGGCGAGGTCACCGGAGAGCGGGCCCATCGACCAGCCGTCGGCGGCGATGTGGTGCACCACGACCAGCAGGGCGTGCCGGTCGGGGGCGAGGGCGTACAGCTCCGCCCGGACCGGCGGCTCCGCGGCCAGGTCGAAGCCGCACCCGGCCGTCTCCGCCAGGCGCCCGGCCAGGGCGCTCTCGTCGATCTCCACCACCGGCAGTGCGGGGCGCGCCTGCTCGGCGCTCAGCACGACCTGGTACGGCACGCCGTCCGTCTCGCGGAACACCGTCCGCAGGCTCTCGTGCCGGGCCACCACGTCCGCGAGCGCGGCGTGCAGGGCCGGGCGGTCCAGCTCGCCGGTCAGGCTCAGCGCGAGCGGCATGTTGTAGGTGGCGCTCGGCCCATCCATCCGGTGCAGGAACCAGAGACGGCGCTGGGCGAAGGAGAGCGGCACCCGGTCGGGGCGGGCCTGGGCGGTCAGTGCGGGCCGCGCCGCTCCGGAGCCGTCCAGGCGGGCGGCCAGCCCGGCCACGGTGGGGGTCTCGAACAGCGTCCGGACCTCCAGCTCCGCACCGAGGGTCGCCCGGACCCGGGAGGCCAGGCGGGTCGCCAGCAGGGAGTGCCCGCCCAGGTCGAAGAAGCCGTCGTCGACGCCGACCGCGGGCAGGCCGAGCACCTCGGCGAACAGCTCGGCGAGGAGCTGCTCCTGCGGGGTGCGCGGCGCCCGTCCGACCGCGACCGGGCCGAGGTCGGGGGCGGGCAGAGCACGGCGGTCGAGCTTGCCGTTGGCCGTCAGGGGCAGCGCCTCCAGCGCCACGAACGCCGAGGGGACCAGGTAGTCGGGCAGCCGGTCCCGCAGCCAGTCGCGGAGTTCGCCCAGGAGGGCGCTGGTGCCCCGGTTGCCGGTCGGGCGGTTGGTCAGCGAGGACAGCTGCGCACCCGTGGCCCGGGCCGGCCGGTACGCCTCGACCGGGGAGCCGTGGAGCGCCCGGGGGTCGGTGAAGACGACGTCCACGGCGTCCGCCGCGGTGGCCGACCAGGTGACGGCCGTCGAGCGGCCGAACTCCGAGCCGAGGGCGTGGAAGTCCTCCGGGTCGGGCAGGTCGGCGTCCTCCGGGGCGTGCAGCCGTTCCAGCAGCTCGGCGAGCGAGCCGTCGCCGTCCTGCACCGCCCGGGCCAGTGCGGCCTCCCGCGCCACCCGGCTGTTCGGCACCCCGGTGATCCGCAGCGCTCCGAGGGGCGACTGGGCGAGCAGCTCGCGCAGTTCGGCCGGTCCGGCGACCTGCCGGCCCCAGGCCAGTTCGACGGACCGCTCCGGGGCCGCCGGGGTGACCGGCGGCTTGTGCAGCGTCACGTCGTAGCGGTAGCGGGTCAGCTCGTTGTGGTGGCGGCCGCGCTTGACCTCGACGACCGCCGTGCCGATGTCCGTGCCGTGCTCCCGCAGGGCGGTGAAGAAGTCCGGGTCGACCAGCAGCTCCTTCTCCACCCGCAAGGCCTGCTCCACCGTGCGGCGCACCGAAGCGAGGTCGGCGGCCTCGGCGACCCGGTGGAGCTGAACGGCGGTGGCCAGCGGGCGGAGCAGCCGCAGGTTGCGGACGTCGCCGACGAAGAGCGCGCCGCCGGGGGCCAGCAGCCCCATCAACTTCCCGATCACGTCGGCGAGGTAGTCGGCGGACGGGAAGTACTGCACCACCGAGTTGATCACGATGGTGTCGAACTCCCCGGCCGGGAGCCCGTCGGTGTCGTGCGCCGGGCGGGTCTGCAGGACGACCCGGCCGGCCAGCTCCTCCTGGCCGGCCACCTGGGCGGCCAGCGCGTCGATCGCGGTGGCGGAGAAGTCGGTCGCGAAGTACGTCTCGCAGTGCGGTGCGACCTGCGACAGGAGCAGACCGGTCCCGACGCCGACCTCCAGCACCCGGCGGGGGCGCAGGGCCAGGATGCGGGCCACCGTGGCGTCCCGCCACTCCCTCATCTGCTCGACCGGGATCGGGCTGGCGTCGTAACTGCTGTTCCAGCCCACGAAGTTCTGGCCGAAGCCGGCGTCCTCGGGAACGATCGGCAGGGCGTCGTAGATGTCCTGCCACTCGCCCACGTGGTCCGCTTCCAGGGCGCTGTCGCGGGCCTCCTCCTGGCGGGGGACGACGTAGCCGATGAGGCGGTCGTCCTGGGCGAGGACGGCGGCCCGGGCGACGGCGGGGTGCTCGGCCAGCGCCGTCTCGACCTCGCCGGGCTCGACCCGGAAGCCGCGCACCTTCACCTGCTCGTCGGCGCGGCCGACGTACTCCAACTGCCCGTCACCGAGCCAGCGGACCAGGTCGCCGGTGCGGTACATGCGCTCGCCCGGCTCGAACGGGCAGGCCACGAACCGTCCGGCGGTCAGGCCCGGCCGGTCCAGGTACCCGCGCGCCAGGCCCGCACCGGCGACGTAGAGCTCGCCGGGCACGCCGGGCGGCACCGGCCGCAGCCGGTCGTCCAGCACGTACACCCGGGCGTTGGCGATCGGCCGACCGATCGGCGGCACGCCCGCTCCCGCCGTCAGCGGGTCGCTCATGGTCGCGCACACCGTGGTCTCCGTCGGGCCGTACGCGTTGATCATCCGCCGGCCCGGCGCCCAGCGCGCCACCAGCTCCGGCGGGCAGGCCTCCCCCGCCACCACCAGCGTCGACACCGCCACCGAGCCCTCCGGCACGGCGGCCAGGACGGACGGCGGCACGGTCACATGGGTGACCGCGAGGCCCGGGTCGGCCAGTGCGGCGACCGGGTCCCCCGCCGGGGGCAGCACCAGAGCCGCGCCGCGCAGCAGGGCGGTGTAGATCTCCGACACCGAGGCGTCGAAGCTCGGCGAGGCGAACTGCAGCACCCGGCTGCCGGGTTCGATCGCGAACCGCTCGATCTGGGCGGCGACCAGGCTCGCCACACCGCCGTGGGGGACCACGACGCCCTTGGGGCGGCCGGTCGAACCCGAGGTGTAGATCACGTACGCCGGATTCCGGACGTCGAGAGCGACCTCCGGGTCGGTCTCCGGCCCGTCGCCCCCGGCCACCATGGCGGGGTCGTCGACCAGCAGCGCCGGGCGGGCGTCCGCCAACATGAAGTCGATCCGCGCCCGCGGGTACGCCGGATCCACCGGCAGGTACGCCGCCCCGGCCTTCAGGACGCCCAGGACGGCGACCACGGCTTCCACCGAGCGCGGCAGCGCCACCGCCACCAGTTGCTCCGGGCTTACCCCCTGGGAGATCAGCGAGTGCGCGAACCGATTGGCCCGGGCGTTCAATTGACGATACGTCAGTTCGATGTCGCCCCGGACGAGGGCGACCGCGTCCGGTGTCGCCGCCACCTGCGCCGCGAAGGCCAGCGGCACCGGAACCGCGGCCACCTCGCGGGCGGTCGCGTTGCCCCGCTCCAGCAGCCGGTGCCGCTCCTCGCCGTCGAGGAGGTCGACCGCGCCGATCGACCGGCCCGGGTCGGCGGTGACGGCCTCCAGCAGGAGCGTCCAGCGCCGTACCAGGGCCTCGACCGTCGAGCGGTCGAACAGGTCGGTGGCGTACTCCGCCGCGCCGACGATCCCGGCCGGGCTCCCGTCCGGACCGAACTGCTCGACGAGGCTCACCCCGAGGTCGAACTTGGCCGTTCCGGTGGCCACCGCGTAGGTGGCCACCTCCAGGCCCGGCAGCGAGAACCGGCCCATCGGGGCGTTCTGCACGGCCAGGATGGTCTGGAACAGCGGGTGGTGCGACAGCGACCGGGACGGGTTCAGCACCTCCACCAGGTGCTCGAAGGGCACGTCCTGGTGGGCGTACGCCGACAGCGCCGCCTCCCGCACCCGCTCGAGCAGTTCGGTGAAGCTCGGATCGCCGCTGGTGTCCGTCCGCAGCACCAGGGTGTTCACGAAGAACCCGACCAACTCGTCCAGTGCCTCGTCGGTCCGGCCCGCGATCGGCGAACCGATCGGGATGTCCGTGCCCGCGCCCAGCCGGGTGTACAGCGCCGCCAGCGCCGCCTGCAGCACCATGAACAGGCTGGTCCCGGTGGTCCGCGCCAACTCGGTCAGCGCGGCGTGCAGTTCGGGGCTCAGCTCCAGGCCGACGTGGTCCCCGTGCCAGCCGGCGACGGCCGGCCGCGGCCGGTCGGCGGGCAGTTGGAGCAGCTCCGGCAGGTCGGACAGCTGGCGCTTCCAGTAGTCGAGCTGCTCGGCGAACCGGCTCTGCGGGTCGGCGGCGTCGCCGAGCAGGTCGCGCTGCCAGAGCGTGTAGTCGGCGTACTGCACCGGCAGCTCCGACCAGCCCGGCGCGCGGCCCGTGCTCCGGGCGGCGTACGCCTCGGCGAGGTCGCGGGCCAGCGGGCCGGTGGACCAGCCGTCACCGGCGATGTGGTGCATCACCAACAGCAGCACGTGCTCGTCCGGCGCGACCGCGAACAGCTCCGCCCGCAGCGGCGGCTCCGCCGCCAGGTCGAAGGGCCGCCGGGCGAACTCGGCGAGCCGGCCGTGCAGTTCGTCCTGCGGGACCTCGGTCAGCCCGGCCCGGGGCCGGGCCTCGGCCGGGTCCAGGACCCGCTGGCACGGGACGCCGTCCACCTCCGGGAATACCGTCCGCAGGCTCTCGTGCCGGGCCGCCACGTCGGCCAGCGCCTCGTCCAGCGCCGCCCGGTCGAGCGTCCCGGTCAGCTGGAGGGCCAGCGGGATGTGGTACGTCGCGGCCGCGCCGTCCATGCGGTGCAGGAACCAGAGCCGGCGCTGGGCGAAGGACAGCGGCACGGCCTCCGGCCGCTCCCGTACGGCCAGTGTCGGGCGGGCGCTGCCCGCCTCGGCCAGCGCCCCGGCCAGACCCGCCACCGTGGACGTCTGGAACAGCGTGCGCAGTCTCAGCTCCACGCCGAGCACCGAGCGCACCCTGGCGGCCAGCCGGGTGGCGAGCAGGGAGTGCCCGCCGAGGTCGAAGAAGTCCTCGTCGACCCCGACCTGGGGCCGGCCCAGCACCTCGGCGAACAGCTCGCAGAGGATCTGCTCCTGCGGGGTGCGCGGCGCCCGGCCCACCGCCGTGGCCACGGACTCGGGCGCGGGCAGCGCCGCCCGGTCCAGCTTCCCGTTCGGCGTCAGCGGCAGCGCCTCCAGCAGCACGAACGCGGACGGGACCAGGTAGTCCGGCAGGCGCTCGCGCAGGTGCGCCGCCAGCTCCGCCGGACGGGCGGAAACGCCGGGCCTCGGAACCACATAGCCGACGAGGCGCTCGTCCCGGGCCAGGACCGTCGACTGCGCGACGGCGGGGTGCCCGGCCAGGGCCGCCTCGATCTCGCCGAGTTCGATCCGGAAGCCGCGGACCTTCACCTGGTCGTCGGCGCGGCCGACGTACTCAAGCTCACCGTCGGCGCGCCGAAGCACCAGGTCTCCGGTGCGGTACATCCGCTCCCCTGGCTCGAACGGGCAGGCCACGAACCGCCCGGCCGTCAGCCCCGGCCGGTCCAGGTAACCCCGGGCCAGACCCGCACCGGCGACGTACAACTCCCCCTGCACACCCGGCGGCACCAGGCGCAACCGGTCGTCCAGCACGTAGACCCGGAAGCCCGCGACCGCACGGCCGATCGGCGGCACGCCGGAGCCCGGCGCCAGCGGGTCGCTCATCGTCGCGCAGACCGTCGTCTCCGTCGGGCCGTACGCGTTGATCATCCGTCGGCCGGGCGCCCAGCGCGCCACCAGCTCCGGCGGGCACGCCTCCCCCGCCACCACCAGGGTGCCGGCCGTGACCTCGGCGCCGTCCACGGCCGCCAGGGCCGAGGGCGGCAGGGTCACATGGGTGACGCCGAGCCGGCGGTCCGTCAGCGACTCCAGCGGCGCTTCAGCCGAGGCCAGGACGAGGGCGGCGCCGCTGAGCAGGGCGCTGCAGACGTCCCAGAACGACGCGTCGAAGCTGGGCGAGGCGAACTGCAGCACCCTGCTGCCCGGCCCGACGCCGAGGCGCTCGACCTGCGCCGCCGCGAGTCCCGACACGCCGCCGTGGCTGACCACGACACCCTTGGGGCGGCCGGTCGAACCCGAGGTGTAGATCACGTACGCCGGGTGCCGGACGTCGAGAACGACCTCCGGGTCGCTCTCCGGCCCGTCGCCCTCAGCCACCATGGCGGGGTCGTCGACCACCAGCACCGGCCGGGCGTCCGCCAGCATGAAGTCGATCCGCGCCCGCGGGTACGCCGGGTCCACCGGCAGGTACGCCGCTCCGGCCTTCAGTACGCCGAGGACCGCCACCACCGACTCCACCGAGCGCGGCAGCGCCACCGCCACCAGCTGCTCCGGGCCCACGCCCCGGGCGATCAGCGCGTGAGCGAACCGGTTCGCCCGGGCGTCCAGCTCCCGGTACGTCAGCTCGGCCTCGCCGCAGACCAGCGCGACCGCGTCCGGCGCCGCCACCACCCGTGCCGCGAACAGCTCCGGCAGGCTCGCCCCGGCCGCCCCGCCGTCGACGGCGGGCAGCAGCTCGTGCCGCTCCTCGGCCGACAGCAGGTCGACCGAGCCGATCGGCTGCTCGGGTGCGGCGGCGACCGCGGTCAGCAGGCGGGTCCAGCGGGCGACCAGGGCCTCGACCGTCGAGCGGTCGAACAGGTCGGTGCTGTACTCCACCGCGCCGCTGAGCCCGGCCGGCGCGCCGTCGGGCCCGTGCTCCTCCGCGAACCCGAAGGTCAGGTCGAGCCGCGCGGTCCCCGTGAGGACGTTCACCCCGGAGACCCGGACGCCCGGCAGTTCGAAGTCGCCGCCCGGCGCGTTCTGGACGACCAGCCCGGTCTGGTACAGCGGGTGGTGGGAGAGCGACCGGGACGGGTTCAGCGCCTCCACCAGGTGCTCGAACGGCACGTCCTGGTGCGCGTACGCCGACAGCGCCGTCTCCCGGACCCGCCCGAGCAGTTCGGTGAAGCTCGGGTCGCCGCTGGTGTCGGTGCGCAGCACCAGGGTGTTGATGAAGAACCCGACCAACTCGTCGAGCGCCTCGTCGGTCCGGCCCGCGATCGGCGAGCCGATCGGGATGTCCGTGCCCGCGCCGAGCCGGGTGTACAGCGCCGCCAGCGCGGCCTGCAGCACCATGAACAGGGTCGCGCCCGAGCGTCGCGCCAACTCCACCAGTGCCGCGTGCAGTTCGGCGTCGAGCCGGACGTCCAGCAGGTCGCCGCCGTACGACATGGCGGCCGGGCGCGGCCGGTCCGCGGGCAGCGGGAGCTGCTCGGGCAGCCCGGCCAGCGCCTCCTTCCAGTAGGCGACCTGGCGGGCGAACAGGCTGTCGGCGTCGTGCTCGTCGCCGAGGATCTCGTGCTGCCACAGGGTGTAGTCGCCGTACGTCACCGGCAGCGGCGGCCAGTCCGGCGCCCCGCCGCCCTGGCGGGTGGTGTAGGCGGTGGCCAGGTCGCGGGCCAGCGGGCCCATGGACCAGCCGTCCCCGACGATGTGGTGCATGACCAGCATCAGCACGTGCTCGTCCGGCGCGACCGCGAACAACTCGGCCCGCAGCGGCACTTCCGAGGTCAGGTCGAAGCCGCGCACCGCGGCCTCGCGCAGCAGCGCGGGCACCTCCGCCTCACCGGCCGCGCGGACGGTCAGCGGGACGGCCGCCTCGGTGCTGTCCAGCACCCGCTGGAACGGGATTCCGGCGGTCTGCGGGAACACCGTGCGCAGGGTCTCGTGCCGGGCCACCACGTCGGCGAGCGCGGCGCTCAGCGCGGCCCGGTCGAGGCGGCCGGAGAGCCGCAGGGCCAGCGGCATGTGGTACGTCGCGCTGGGCGCCCCGAACTGCTGGAGGAACCAGAGCCGGCGCTGGGCGAAGGACAGCGGCAGCGGTTCCTCCCGGCGCGGCCTGGGCACCAGCGCCTGCCGCGCGGTGCCGGCGTCGTGCAGCCCGGCGGCCAGCCCGGCAGGTGTCGGGGTCCGGAACAGGCTGCGCAGCTCCAGCTCGACCCCGAGGGTCGCCCGGACCCGGGACACCAGCCGGGTGGCGAGCAGGGAGTGCCCGCCCAGCGCGAAGAAGTCCTCGTCGACCCCGATCCGGGCGAGGCCCAGCACCTCGGCGAACAGCTCGCACAGGATCTGCTCCTGCGGCGTCCGCGGCGCCCGGCCCGTCTCCCTGGCCGTGGCCTCGGGCGCGGGCAGCGCCGCCCGGTCCAGCTTCCCGTTCGGCGTCAGCGGCAGCGCGTCGAGCAGCATGAACGCGGACGGCACCAGGTAGTCCGGCACCCGGCCGCGCAGGTACGCCGTCAGCGCCGCCGCGGTCGCCCCGCTCCCGGCCGACGGGACGACGTACGCGACGATCCGGTCCTCGCGGGCGAGCACCGCGACCTGGGCGACGCCCGGGTGCGCGGTCAGCTCGGCCTCGATCTCGCCCGGCTCGACCCGGAAGCCGCGCACCTTCACCTGGTGGTCGACCCGGCCGGCGAACTCCAGCTCCCCGTCGGCCCGCCAGCGCACCAGGTCGCCGGTGCGGTACATCCGGCTGCCCGCCGGACCGTACGGGTCGGCGACGAAGCGTCCGGCGGTGAGCCCGGGCCGGTTCAGGTAGCCGCGGGCCAGGCCCGCCCCGGCCAGGTACAGCTCGCCCAGCACCCCGGGGGCGACCGGACGCAGGGCCGAATCCAGCACGTAGACCCGGCAGTTGGCGATCGGACGGCCGATCGGCACCGGCAGCGGGCAGTCCGCCGGGTCGGCCGGCAGCGGGTAGGCGGTGATCACATGGGTCTCGGCGGGGCCGTAGTGGTTGTGCAGCACCCGGCCGAGCCGACGGCCCTGGAAGCGGCGCACCGCACCGCTCAGGCGCATCGCCTCACCGGCCTGGGCGACCAGCCGCAGGTGCGGCAGCTCCAGCCCGGCCTCCTCGGCGGCCTCGGCGAGCGCCTCGACCACCAGGTTGGGCGCGAACAGCTCCTCGACCCCGTGCCGGTCCAGCCAGTGGGCGAACAGCTCGGCGCTGCGGCGCTGCTCCTCCGTCGGCACCACCAGGGTCTTGCCGTACAGCAGCGCGGAGAGCACCTCCTGCACCGAGACGTCGAAGCTGATCGCGGTGAACTGCGCGGTGCGCGTGCCGGGTTCGCCGCCGACGGCCTCGTGGTGCCAGGCCAGCAGGTTCAGCAGCCCGGCGGCGGGCATCACCACGGCCTTGGGCCGGCCGGTGGAGCCCGAGGTGTAGATGACGTAGGCCGGATGCCGTGCGTCCACGGTGACGACGGGGTCGGTCTCCGGGTGGTCCCCATCCGGTGTGACGGCCGCGGGGTCGTCGAGCACGACGGTCGGCCGGGCGTCCTCCAGCATGTACGCGATGCGGGCGGCCGGGTAGTCCGGGTCGACCGGCAGGTACCCCGCGCCGGTCTTGAGGACGGCGAGGACGGCGACCACCAGCTCGGCCGAGCGCGGCAGCCGCAGGGCGACGGTCTGCTCCGGCCCGACGCCCCTCGCGATCAGCGCGTGCGCCAGCCGGTTGGCCCGGGCGTTCAGCTCGCCGTACGTCAGCACGGTGGACTCGAACACCACGGCCGGGGCCTCCGGGGTCGCCCGGACCCGCGCCTCGAACAGGGCGGGCAGGCTCTCGACGGGCACCGGGCGGGCGGTGTCGTTGCGCACGACCAGCAGCTCGTGCCGCTCCTCGGCGGTGAGGACGTCGATCCGGCTCAGCGGCCGGTCCGGCTGGGCGACCACCGCCGCCAGCAGCCGCAGCCACCGGGCGAGCAGCGTCTCCACCGTGGCGTGGTCGAACAGGTCGGTGCTGTACTCGACCCGCCCGACGATGCCCTCGGCCGGCCCGCCGGTGCCGCCGTGCTCCAGCAGGTGGAAGCCGAGGTCGAACATCGCGGTGGGCGTGCGCACCAGGAGGATCTCGGAGTCCAGACCGTCCAGCGCGAACTCGGTGCGGGGCACGTTCTGCAGCGCGAGCAGCACCTGGAAGAGCGGCTGCCGGGCGAGCGACCGGGCCGGGTTGAGGGCCTCGACGACGTGCTCGAACGGCAGGTCCTGGTGGGCGTACGCGCCGAGCGCGCCCTCCCGGACCCGGGCCAGCAGCTCGGCGAAGGTCGGGTCGCCGCTGGTGTCGGTGCGCAGCACCAGGGTGTTGACGAAGAAGCCGACGAGGTCGTCCAGCGCCTGGTCGGTCCGGCCGGCGATCAGGCTGCCGACCGGGATGTCGGTGCCCGCGCCGAGCTTGTCCAGCAACGAGGCCAGGGCGGCCTGCAGCACCATGTAGACGCTGGCGCCGTGCTCCCGGCCCAACCGGACCAGTCCGGCGTGCAGTTCGGCGTCCAGTTCGATCGCGAGGTGGCCGCCGGCGTAGGAGGGGGTCGCGGGGCGGTGGCGGTCGGCGGGGAGCCGGAGCTGCTCCGGCAGGCCGGCCAGTGTCCGCGTCCAGTGGTCCGCCTGGCGGGCGAACAGGCTGTCCGGGTCCGCCGCGTCGCCGAGCAGGTCGCGCTGCCAGAGCGTGTAGTCGGCGTACTGCACGGGCAGCGGCGCCCACCGCGGCTCCTCGCCCCGGCGGCGGGCCGCGTACGCGGTGGCCAGGTCGGCCGCCAGCGGGCCCAGCGACCAGCCGTCACCGGCGATGTGGTGCATCACCAGGAGCAGCACGTGCTCCTCCGCCGAGAGCCCGAACACCTCGGCGCGCAGCGGCGGTTCGGCCGCGAGGTCGAATCCGCGCGCCGCTGCCGCCGCCAGCCGTTCCGGCAGGGCCGGTTCGTCGACCGGGGTGACCGACAGCGTCGGGCGTGCCGCTCCGGCGGGCAGCACCTGCTGGTGGGGAACCCCGTCCACGGCCGGGAAGACGGTGCGCAGGGTCTCGTGCCGGGCACTGACGTCGCCCAGCGCCGCCTCCAGGGCCGCCAGGTCCAGCGGTCCCGAGAGCCGCCATGCGAGCGGCATGTTGTAGACGGAGTCGGCGCCCTCCAGCTGGCGCAGGAACCACAGCCTCCGCTGGGCGGACGACAGCGGCACCAGCGCGGGCCGCTCCGCCCGTTCCAGGGCGAGCCGGGCCCGGCCGGCCCCGCCGAGGCCGGCGGCCAGCCCGGCCACCGTCGGCGTCTCGAAGAGGGCGCGCAGCTCCAGTTCCACCCCGAGGGCGGCCCGCGCCCGGGCGACCAGCCGGGTGGCGAGCAGGGAGTGCCCGCCGAGCTCGAAGAAGTCGTCGTCGGCCCCGACCTCGGCCACGCCCAGCATCTCGGCGAACAGCTCGGCGAGGACCTGCTCCTGCGGGGTGCGCGGGGCGCGGCCGGTCGTCGGCGCGGTATGGACGGGTGCGGGCAGCGCGCGCCGGTCCAGCTTGCCGGTGGCGGTCAGCGGCAGGCTCCCCAGGGGCACGAAGGCGGTCGGGACCATGTACTCCGGCAGTCGCTCGCGCAGGTGCGCCCGCAGCTCCTCCGGCCGGAGTTCCGCCCCGGTGACGGCCACCGGGTAGGCGACCAGCCGCGCGTCCCCGGCCCGGTCCTCCCGGACGGTCACGGCGACCTGGGCGACCTGCGGGTGTTCCGCCAACGCCGCCTCGACCTCGCCGAGTTCGATCCGGAAGCCGCGCACCTTGACCTGGTCGTCGGTCCGGCCGAGGAACTCCATGTTCCGGTCGGCGCCCCAGCGGACCAGGTCGCCGGTGCGGTACATGCGCGTGCCGGTCGGACCGAACGGGTCCGCCACGAAGCGTCCGGCGGTGAGGCCCGGCCGGTTCAGGTAGCCGCGGGCCAGGCCCGCCCCGGCGAGGTACAGCTCGCCCGCCACGCCCGCGGGCACCGGGCGCAGCGTGCTGTCGAGGACGTACAGCCGGAGGCCCCCGAGCGGCCGGCCGATCACCGGGCGCGGACTCGATCCCAGCGGTGCGACGACGGCGTCCACCGTGCATTCGGACGGCCCGTAGTAGTTCAGGCAGGACACGCCCTCGACGGCCCGCAGCCGCTCCCACAGCTGGTCCGGAACGGCCTCCCCGCCCATCGAGACCACCGAGGGACGGCGCTCCGGGTCGTCCAGGAGTCCCCGTGCGACGAGCTCGTGCAGGTAGGACGGGGTGGCGTTGACGTAGTCCAGCCCGGCGCGCCTGACGTAGTCGACGAAGGCGTCCGGGTCGGACCAGGTCGCCTCGTCCAGGACGTGCAGTTCGTGGCCCGCGTACAGGCTGGACAGCTGGTCGCAGGAGGCGTCGAACGACACCGAGGTGGTCAGCCCGATGCGCAGCCGCTCCTTCGTCCCCCGGGGGAACAGCAGCGGACGCTGGCTGACGAAGAGGTTGAGCAGGCCGCCGTGGGTCGACAGCACGCCCTTGGGCCTGCCGGTGGAACCGGAGGTGTAGATCACGTAGGCCGGGTGCCCCGGGTCGATGGCGACCAGCGGGTCCGTCGCCGGGCAGTCGGCCACCAGGGCGGCCGTCGCCGGGTCGTCGAGCACCAGCCACCCGGCCGGACCGGCCTCCGGCAGCCCGTCCCGGGTCCGGGCGTCGGTCACCACCAGGACCGGGCCTGCGTCGTCCAGCATGTGCCCTATCCGCGCGGCCGGGTACTCGGGATCGACCGGCACGTAGGCCGCCCCGGTCCGCAGCACGGCGAGGATCGCCACGACCAGTTCGGCCGACCTCGGCAGGGCGACCGCCACCAGGCGCTCCGGCCTCGCGCCCCGCGCGATCAGGGCGTGCGCCAGCCGCTTCGCCCGCGCGTCCAGCTCCGCGTACGTCAGCGAGACGTCCCCGCTCACCAGCGCCACCTGGTCCGGCGTCGCCCGCACCTGCGCCCGGAACAGCTCCGGCACGCTCGCGGCCGGGAGCTCCACCTCCGGTCCGGTGCCCAGGGCCGCCAGGTCGCCGTGCTCCTCGGCGGAGAGCAGGCCGTACCGGCTGAGCCGCCGCCGCGGGTCGGCGATCACGGCGCGGAGCAGCCGCTCCAGGCGCCCGAACATGGTTTCGACGGTGGCCGGGTCGTAGAGGTCGCCGGCGTACTCGACGAGCCCGTCGATCCCCTCCGGGGAACCGTCCGGCGCCTGCCGCTCGGACAGGGTGAAGATCAGGTCGAGCTTGGCGGTGGTCGTCGTCGACGGCATGTCGTCGACGTGCAGTCCGGGCGGCGCGAAGTCGGCCCGGGGCGCGTTCTGCAGCACCAGCATGACCTGGAACAGCGGGTGGTGCGCCAGCGAGCGCACCGGGTTGAGGGCCTCGACCAGGTGCTCGAACGGCAGGTCCTGGTGGGCGTACCCGGCCAGCGAGGTGTCCCGGACCCGGTCCAGCAGTTCGGCGAAGGTCGGATCGCCCGAGGTGTCGGTGCGGAAGACCAGGGTGTTGACGAAGTAGCCGACCAGCTCGTCCAGCGCCTGGTCGGTCCGGCCGGCGACCGGGCTGCCGACCGGGATGTCGTCGCCCGCGCCGAGCTTGCTCAGCAGCGCCGCCAGGCCGGCCTGGAGGACCATGAAGAGACTGGTGCCGTGCTCGCGGGCGAGCGCGCGCAGCGCACGGTGCAGTTCGGCGTCCAGTCCGGCGTGCACGAAGCCGCCCCGGTGCGAGGCGGCCGCCGGGCGGGGCCGGTCGGCGGGCAGCTGGATCCGCTCCGGGAGGCCGGCCAACTGCCGTGTCCAGTAGGCCGCCTGGCGGGCGAACGGGCTGTCCGGGTCGGTGGAGTCGCCGAGCAGCTCGTGCTGCCACAGGGTGTAGTCGGCGTACTGGACCGGCAGGCCCTCCCATCGCGGTGCCCCGCCGTGGCGGCGCGCCGCGTAGGCGGCGGTCAGGTCCTGCGTGAGCGGGCCCAGCGACCAGCCGTCACCCGCGATGTGGTGGAGCACCAGCTGGAACACGTGCTCGTCCGGCGCCAGTTCGAACAGCTCGACCCGCAGCGGCGCGTCGGCCGCCAGGTCGAACGGCCGGTCCTTCGCCGCCGCCATCAGGGTGGGCAGCCCGGCCTCCGTGGCTCGGCTCACGAGCAGCCGCGGGCGGGCCGCCACGACGCCCAGCACCCGCTGGTGCGGGACGCCGTCGACGGCCGGGAAGACGGTCCGCAGGCTCTCGTGCCGTCCGACCACGTCCGCGAGGGCGGCCTCCAGGGCCCGCCGGTCCAGCTCCCCGGAGAGCCGCCAGGCCAGCGCGATGTGGTAGTTCGCGCCGGCGCCCTCCAGCTGGTGCAGGAACCAGAGCCGCCGCTGCGCGAAGGACAGCGGGACCGCCTCGGGGCGCTCGCGCCGCACCAGGGCGGTCTGCGCCGGTCCGGCCGCCACCAGGGCGGCGGCCAGGCCGGCCGGGGTCGGCGCCTCGAACAGGGTGCGCAGCGGCATCTCCACGCCGAGCGTCGCGCGGATCCGGGCGGCCAGGCGGGTGGCGAGCAGGGAGTGCCCGCCCAGGTCGAAGAAGCCGTCCTCGACGCCGGCCGACGCCACGCCCAGGACCTCGGCGAACAGCTCGCAGAGCACCTGCTCCTGCGGGGTGCGCGGGGCACGGCCGGAGGCCGCCGGGGCGAGGTCGGGGGCGGGCAGGGCCCGGTGGTCCAGCTTGCCGTTGGCGGTCAGCGGCAGCGCGTCCAGGACGACGAACGCCGAGGGCACCATGTGCTCCGGCAGCCGCTCGGTGAGGCGCTCGCGCAGCTCGGCCGGGCTCGGCGCGGCGCCCGGGGCCGGCACCAGGTAGGCGACCAGCCGGGTGTCGTCGGCCCGGTCCTGCCGGGCGAGGACGGCGACCTGGGCAACGCCGGGGTGCGCGGCCAGCGCCGCCTCGATCTCGCCGAGCTCGATCCGGAAGCCGCGCACCTTCACCTGCTGGTCGGCGCGGCCGACGTAGCTCAGGCCGCCGTCGGCGGCGCGGCGCACCACGTCGCCGCTGCGGTACATCCGGCTGCCCGCCGGTCCGAACGGGTCCGCCACGAACCGTCCGGCGGTCAGGCCGGGCCGGTTCAGGTAGCCGCGCGCCAGGCCGGGGCCCGCGACGTACAGCTCGCCGGCCACGCCCGGGGCCACCGGCCGCAGGCCGTCGTCGAGCACGTACGTCCGCAGGTCCGGGAGGGCCGCGCCGATCCCGCCGGCGCCGGTGCCGGACCGGTCGAGCGCGGCGTGGGTGACGTGCACGGTGGTCTCGGTGATGCCGTACATGTTGACCAGCCGCGGCGCGTCCTCCGGGTGCCGCTCGTACCAGCTCGCCAGCCGGGCGTGCTCCAGCGCCTCGCCGCCGAACACGACGGTGCGCAGGGCGAGTTCACGCGGCTGCTCGGCGTCCGCCTGCATCAGCTGGTAGAAGGCGGACGGCGTCTGGTTGAGGACGGTCACCCGCTCGCGGGCGAGGAGTTCCAGGAACCGGCCGGGCGAGCGGCTGGTCTCGTGGTCCACGACCACCAGGCGGCCGCCGTGCAGCAGCGGGCCCCACAGCTCCCAGACGGAGAAGTCGAAGGCGTAGGAGTGGAAGAGCGTCCAGACGTCCTCGGCGGTGAAGCCGAACAGCTCCTCCGTCGTCCGGAACAGGCGCACCACGTTGCGGTGCGGGACCACGACGCCCTTGGGGTTGCCGGTGGAGCCGGAAGTGTGGATGACGTAGGCGGCGTGGCCGGGGTCGACGGCGACCCCCGGGTCGGTGTCCGGCCGCCCGTCCAGGTCGGCGGTATCCAGCAGCAGCCGGTCCAGGTGGTCCGCCCCCGGCAGCTCACCGACGGCGCTCGTCGTGACGAGCAGCGCGGGCCGGGTGTCCTGGAGCAGGTAGGAGATCCGGGCCGCCGGGTACGTCGGGTCCACCGGCACGTAGGCGCCGCCGGCCTTGAGCACCGCGAGGACGGCCACGACCAGCTCCGCCGAGCGCGGCAGGGCCAGGGCCACCAGCTGCTCCGGGCCCACACCCCGCTCGATCAGCGCGTGCGCGAGCCGGTTGACCCTGGCGTTCAACTCGCCGTAGGAGAAGGTTGCTTCACCGTCCGTGAGGGCGACGGCGGCCGGGTCGGCCCGGACCTGCCGCTCGAAGAGCGCGGTCAGGCTGCTGCCCGGCGCGTCCTCCTCCTCGGTACGGGCCGGGAGCAGCGCGCGGAGCTCGTCGGCGGACAGCACGTCCACCCGGCCGATCCGTCGGCCCGGGTCGGCGACGACGGCGCGCAGCAGCCGCAGCCACCGGTCGACGATGCCCGCCGCGGTGGCCTCGTCGAACAGGTCGGTGCTGTACTCCAGGACGCCCGAGAGGCCCTCGGGCTGTTCGGCCAGAATGAAGGTCAGGTCGCACTTGGCCGTCCCGGTGTGCACCAGGTCGGTCGTCACCCTCAGTCCGGGCAGGTCGACGGTGTCGAGCGGCGCGTTCTGCAGGGCGAGCATGGTCTGGAACAGCGGGTGGTGCGCCAGGGTCCGGGTCGGGTTCAGCGCCTCCACCAGGTGCTCGAACGGCACGTCCTGGTGGGCGTACGCGGCCAGCGCGTCGGAGCGCACCCGGCCCAGCAGTTCGGTGAAGGACGGGTCGCCGGAGAGGTCGGTGCGCAGCACCAGGGTGTTGACGAAGAAGCCGACCAGGTCGTCCAGGGCCTCGTCGGTGCGGCCGGCGATCGGGGTGCCGATCGGGACGTCGCTGCCCGCGCCGAGCTTGCCCAGCAGGGCGGCCAGCCCGGCCTGGAGCACCATGAAGAGGCTGGCGCCGCCGTCGCGGGCGAGGTCGCGCAGGCCCTGGTGCAGCTCGGCGTCGATCCGCACCGGCAGGTGGGCGCCCCGGTAGGACATCACCGCCGGGCGGGGCCGGTCGAAGGGCAGCTCCACCTGCTCGGGCAGGTCCGCCAACCGCTCCCGCCAGTAGGCGAGCTGGCCGCTCAGCAGGCTGTCCGGGTCGGCGCCGTCACCGAGCAGCTCCCGCTGCCAGAGGGCGTAGTCGGCGTACTGGACGGGCAGTGGCGACCACGGCGGCTTCGCGCCCCCGGTACGGGCCGCGTAGGCGGTCCGCAGGTCCCGCAGGAGCGGCCCCGCCGACCAGCCGTCACCGGCGATGTGGTGCACG
This sequence comes from Kitasatospora sp. NPDC057518, assembly GCF_042802075.1. Taxonomy (NCBI): domain Bacteria; kingdom Bacillati; phylum Actinomycetota; class Actinomycetes; order Kitasatosporales; family Streptomycetaceae; genus Kitasatospora; species Kitasatospora sp. NPDC057518. The sequence continues at coordinate 25,791 of NZ_JBHVEU010000010.1, read as the reverse complement.
ACCAGCAGCAGCACGTGCTCCTCGGCGCCGAGCCGGAACAGCTCGGCGCGCAGCGGCGGCTCCTCGGCGAGCTCGAAGCCGTACCGCGCCGCCTCTCCCAGCAGGTCCGGCAGCTCGCGCCCGCCGGCCTCGGTCACCCGCAGCCGCGGCCGGGCCTCGTCGGCCTCCAGGACCCGCTGGCACGGCACGCCGTCGACCACCGGGAAGACGGTGCGCAGGCTCTCGTGCCGCTCGACCAGGTCCGCCAGGGCGGCGTCCAGGGCCCGCTGGTCGAGGGTTCCGCCGAGCCGCAGCGCCAGCGGGATGTTGTACGTGGCGCTCGGGCCCTCCATGCGGTGCAGGAACCACAGCCGGCGCTGCGCGAAGGACAGCGGGACGGCCGCGGGCCGCTCGCGCCGCCCCAGCGCCGGGCGGGCCCGGCCCGCGACGTCCACCGCCGCGGCCAGTCCCGCCACCGTCGGCGCGTCGAACAGGTCGCGCAGCCCCAGCTCCACGCCCAGCACCGACCGGGCCCGGGCGACCAGCCGGGTGGCCAGCAGGGAGTGCCCGCCGAGGTCGAAGAAGTCGTCGTCGGCGCCGGCCTCCGGCACGCCGAGCACCTCGGCGAACAGCCCGGCGAGCAGCTGCTCGGTCGCGGTGCGCGGTGCGCGGCCCCGGTCGGCGGGCTGCCGGTCGGGCGCGGGGAGAGCCCGCCGGTCGAGCTTCCCGTTCGGCGTCAGGGGCAGGGCGTCCAGCAGCACGAAGGCCGAGGGCACCATGTGCTTGGGCAGCCGCTCCCGGAGGTGTTCGCGCAGGGCGGTGTCGGTGACCGTGGCGCCGGGCTCGGCGACGGCGTAGGCGACCAGCCGGGGCTCGTCCTCGGTGCGCACCACGGCGGCGGCCCCGGCGACCAGCGGGTGCTCGGCGAGGACGGCCTCGACCTCGCCAAGCTCCACCCGGAAGCCGCGGACCTTGACCTGGTCGTCGGTGCGCCCGAGGAACTCCAGCTGCCCCTCGGCGTTCCAGCGCACCAGGTCGCCGGTGCGGTACATGCGCGAGCCGGCCGGACCGTACGGATCGGCGACGAACCGCCCGGCGGTGAGGCCCGGCCGGTTCAGGTAGCCGCGGGCCAGGCCGGGCCCGGCGATGTACAGCTCGCCGGGCGTGCCGGCCGGCAGCGGCCGCAGGGCGCCGTCGAGCACGTGGAGCCGGACGTTGGTGGCGGGCCGGCCGATGACCGGGAGCGGGCTCGACCCCACGGAGGCGACCACCGGGTTGACGGTGCACTCGGACGGTCCGTAGAGGTTGAGGCAGGACACCCCGTCCGCCGCCCGCAGTTCCGCCCACAGCCGCTCCGGGACGGCCTCGCCACCGGCCGCGACCAGCGCCGGGCGCCGGTTCCCGTCGGCCAGGAGCCCGTGGGCGACCAGGACCTGGAGGTAGGACGGGGTGGCTTCGACGTAGTCCAGCCCGTGGCGCGCCGCGTAGCCGACGAAGGCGTCGGGGTCGGTCCAGGTCTCGTGGTCCAGGACGTGCAGCTCGTGGCCCGCGAACAGGGCGAGCAGCTGGTTCCACGAGGCGTCGAACGACACCGACGTCGTCAGGGCCACCCGCCGCCGCGGCCGGTCGCCCGTCACCGGCGGGAGGTGAACCTGCCGGAGGTCGGTGAGCAGGTTGAGCAGGCCGCCGTGGGTCGGCGCCACGCCCTTGGGCCGGCCGGTGGAGCCGGAGGTGTGGATGACGTACGCCGGGTGGCCCGGGTCGACGGCCGCCATCGGGTCGGCCGGCGACTGGCCGTTCACCAGGTCGGCCGTCGCCGGGTCGTCGAGCACCAGCCGGTCGACGGAGCCCTCCCCCGGCAGCCGCCCCGCGCTGAGGGTGTCGGTCACCACCAGGGCCGGGCGGGCGTCGTCGAGCAGGTGGGCGATCCGGGCGGCGGGGTACTCGGGATCGACCGGGACGTAGGCCGCTCCGGTCTTCAGCACCGCGAGGATCGCCACGACCAGTTCGGCCGACCTCGGCAGCGCCACCGCCACTAACCGCTCCGGCCCGGCGCCCCGGGCGATCAGGGCGTGCGCCAGCCGGTTCGCCCGCGCGTCCAGCTCCCCGTAGGTCAGCGACGCTTCCGGCCCCACCACCGCGACGACGTCCGGCGTGGCCCGCGCGTGCTTGCGGAACAGCTCCGGCAGGGTCTCGGCCGGGAGTTCCGCCGTCGGCCCGGTGCCGAGGGCGGCCACCTCGCGGTGCTCCTCGGCGGTGAGCAGGTCGATCCGGGCCAGCGGCTCGTCCGGGTCGCAGTCCGCGACGGCGTCGAGCAGGGCGATCAGCCGCTGCTGGTGGGCGGCGAGGTCGTCCGCGCCGTACGCCTCGGGCGAGCCGTGCAGCCTGAGCAGCGGCGGTTTGCCGTCCCGGTAGTCGAACACCCAGACGGCCAGGTCGCTGGTCGACCCCGACACGAAGTGGTGCACGGAGGCGGGGTGCCCGGCGAAGGTCGGCCGGGAGTTGAAGGCCATGATGTTGACGATCAGCGGGAACGCCGTCCCGATGCTGCCGGGGGCCCCGAGGTCCCGCAGCAGGTCCTCGCTCCGGTACCGCTCGTGCGCGACGGCCGCCTCGACCTCCCGCGCCGCCTGGGCGACGAGGTCGCCCCACGGCATGTCCGGTCGTACGGTCAGCCGCAGGGGCACCACGTTGGACATCGTGCCGGGCACCGCCGTCAGGTCGCGGTCGGCGGACCGCCGGGCCGTGACGGGGAGGGCGAGCACCACGTCCCGCGTTCCGGTCAGCCGGTGCGCGTAGAGCGCCGCCGCCGCGACCACCAGGCGGGACCAGCGGACGCCGGTCCTCGCCGCCGCGGCGCGCAGCGCGTCCGGGCGCCGCAGTTCCCGCTCCTCGGCCAGCCGCAGCGCGCGGTCCGGGTCGGTCGGGGCCGTGCGGGTCAGCCGGGTCGGTTCCGGCCGGTCGGCGAATCGTTCCGTCCAGTAGTCGCGGTCGGCGGTGAAGTCCGCCGACGCGCGGTAGGCGGCGTCGCTGTCGACCAGGTCCCGCAGCGGGCCGAACGGGGACGGCGGCACCGGGCCGCCGTCGGCCAGCGCCGAGTACACCTCGCCGACCCGCCCGCGGACCATCGAGCTGCTGATCGCGTCCAGCACCACGTGGTGGTAGTTCAGGTACCAGAGGTACTCGGTCGGCGACAGCCGGATCAGCGCGTGGCCGAACAGCGGGTCGCGCGCGAGGTCCAGCGGGCGCAGCAGGTCCCGCTCCATCCACTCCAGGGCCGCCGCACGGGGTTCGGGCTCCCCGCTGAGGTCCAGGTGGGCCGGTGCCCAGTCCCAGGTCTCGCGGAGGACCTGGCGCGGGCCCTCGCCGTCGTCGACGAAGGTCACGTGCAGGGCGTCGACCTCGTCGACCACCCGGCGCAGCGCCGTCTCGAACAGCCCGGCGTCGACCGGCCCGTGGATCTCCAGGCACTCGCCGACGCGGTAGCCGGGGATCGGTGTCCGGGAGCGCTGTTCGGCGAGCCAGATCTCGCGCTGGGCCCCGGTCAGGGGAAGGACGTCGCCGTCGCGACGGGACATGGGAAGACCTCCGGAAGAGTGTGGGCGGGCAGGCGCGCAGGACGCGCCGACTGCGGTGGCGTCACGCTGTCGGCGGGCGGAGCGGCCTGGTCGGTGGCGTCACGCTGTCGGCGAGCGGAGCGGCCTGGTCGGTGGCGTCACGCTGTCGGCGAGCGGAGCGGCCTGGTCGGTGGCGTCACGCTGTCGGCGAGCGGAGCGGCCTGGTGGCGGTCAGGCGGCGAGTTCGCCGGCCTGGAGTTGCCAGAGGGATGCGTAGAGTCCGTGCCGGGCGATGAGTTCGTCGTGGGTGCCCTGTTCGGCCACGACGCCGCCCTTGTCCATGACGTAGATCCGGTCCGCGTGGCGGACGGTGGAGAGCCGGTGGGCGATCACGACCATCGTGCGGTCGGCCGAGAAGGCCCGGAGCGTGCGCTGGATGGCGGCCTCGGTCTCGTTGTCGACGGCCGAGGTGGCCTCGTCGAGGACGACGACCGGCGCGTCCTTGAGGATCGCCCGGGCCAGGGCGATCCGCTGCCGCTGGCCGCCGGAGAGGGCGGCGCCGCGTTCGCCGATCACCGTGTCGTAGCCGTCCGGCAGCGTCGCGATGAAGGTGTGGGCCTCGGCCATCGTGGCCGCCTCCACCAGGGCCTCGTCCGAGGCGCCGAAACTGCCGTAGCGGATGTTGTCGGCGATGGTGCCGTCGAAGAGGAAGGCGTCCTGGGCGACGAACCCGATCGCGTGGCGCAGGTCGCGCCGGCGCAGGTCGCGCACGTCCCGCCCGTCGAGCAGCACGCTGCCGGACTCCGCGTCCTGGAAGCGCATCAGCAGCTTGGCGACGGTCGTCTTGCCGGAGCCGGTGGCGCCGACGAGGGCGGTGACCTGCCCGGCGGGGATGGTCAGCGAGAGATCCTCCAGGACCGGCGGCCGTCCGGGGTAGGCGAAGGTCACGCCGTCGAGGACGATCTCGCCCTTCACCGTCGCGACGTCGAGCGCTTCCCCGGTGCCCTCGGTCTCGGCGGGCAGGGCCTCCAGCCGGTGGACCCGGTCGTAGGCGGCGAGCGTGCGCTGGTACTGGTCGACGATGCCGCCGAGCCGGTTCATCCGCAGCATCACCATCTGCGGCAGCCCGATCAGCGGGCTGAACACCTCGAACCGCAGGGTGCCGTCGAGCACCGAGCGGCCGCCGAGCAGCAGGGTGCCGGCCATCGAACTCGTCGTGCAGACCCGGACGACCTCGGCGTGCCGGATCGTGCCCCGGTCGGTCTGCCGGTTGCTCTCCTGGGCTTCCCCGCTGAGCCGGTCGATGCGCTCGGCCTCGTAGTCCTCGGTGCAGAAGCTCTTGACCGTGGCGCCGGCCTCCAAAGTGTTCACCAGCTGGCTGTGCAGCCTGGCCCGGCGCTCGCCGGAGACGGCGTAGTCGGTCGCGGCCCTGTCCTGGTAGCGGAGCGACAGCCAGGCGATGACCGGGATCGGCAGGAACGCGATCCAGGCGATCTGCGGGGCCAGCAGCAGGAACGCCGGCACCAACAGGGCCAGGCTGGTGCCCAGTTGCAGCACGTCGTTGGCCGAGGTGGCGAAGAAGCTGCCCAGCTGCCGGACGTCGTCGGTGAGCACGCCGGCGATCCGGCTGGTCCGCTCGCCTTCCAGCTGCCCCAGTTCGAGGTGCTGCACATGGGCGTAGGTGCGGCCGCGCCAGTCGTGCTCGATGTCCTGGCCGAGCCCGCGCCACTGGAGGTTCGAGGCGTACGAGAGGCCTGCCACGGCGGCGCAGGCGACGGTCACCAGCCCTGCCAGGCCCCAGAGTTGGGCGGTGGCGGTGGTCAGGCCGAAGCGGACCAGCGGCGCGGCCTCGCCCTTGATGAGGACCAGGGCGGTCCAGCCGAGGAAGGTGCCGAGCGCCATCTCCGAGACCTGGCAGGCGACCGAGAGCGCGGAGGCCCGGTAGAGGCGCCGGCGGTGCGGCCCGACGACCTCCCGCAGCGGGTGCCGGCCGGTGCCGGACCCGGACAGCTCCCTGGTCCGCTCGACCGCTCGGCGCCATGCCGTCCGGACGACGGCGGCCGTCGCGACGGCGACCCCGCCGAGCGCCACCAGCTGCCTGCTCAGCGCCGACCCGCGGATCAGCGCGAGGCCGGCCGCCGCCCCGCCGCCCACGGCGAGGACGGGGCGCAGGGCGGGAACGCGGTCCGCCCGCGTCCCCGGTCCGGCGGCGGGCCGGGCCGCCGCCGGCGGGGCGGTCCTGACCGGACCCTCCGCAACCCGGGCGACCACCCGGCGCAGGATCCGGCCGACATCCGCGGCGGGCAGCCGCGGTTCGTGCCGGACGAGGACCCCACCGGTGATCGGGTTCGCCTGCGCCTCGGTGATCCCGGGGACGCGACGCAGCGCCGCCGCGAGGACTTCGGCCGTCCTCGGCCGTCCGAGGACCAGCTTGACGTCCCAGCGCTGGCGGCCCGGAATGACCGAGCGCGGGCTCACGTCCGGATCCACGGAGCGGAATCCGGCCGCGGCACCCAGCAGAGATGGCATGTGTACGATCACCTGTTTGCAGAGGTCGCGAACGATCCGCCATCGGGCATGACGGAACACCGCGACGGAGCGGAATTCTGAACGGGCGGCCGATGCGGCCGGAAGGCCCTCGGCCGACCGCCGCGTGGACACGGCGCGCGAGTTCGATCGCGGTGTGCGTCCAGGCGGCGGGTCAGGACATGATGGTGCGTCAGTGTGCCTTTCCAGCACCGGCGTTCGCGCGAATCTTCGGCGCCCTCGCCTCGGCGTCGCCCGGGGCGGTCGCCCCGGCCTTCTCTTCGAACGGGGCAGTGGCCTCCGCGGCGCGGTGGCCCTCACCGGAGGCGACCTGGGCCGCCACCACGTCGGCGGCCACCTCGGCCGCGAGGTCGTGGATGTTCTCGCCGGCCTCGTGGGCGGCCTTCTTCACCTCCATGACGATGCCGACGGACGTCTTGACGACACCGCGCACCAGTGGCTTGAGGAGGCGCTTGGCCAGCGGCGCGACGACGAGACCGATCAGGAACGGCGGAACTACGGGCGGCATGGTGTTCCCATCTCTCTACGCAGACGGATGACAGGGGATCCGGGCGCTTCGGACTCCGGAGCGCACACAGCAGAACGGACGGACGTACCCGCCTCGCGGGATGACCGGTTCCCCTCGCGGATTTCCCGCGGAACCGAAACTCCTCGCCGATGGGGTCCACCGCCCGATCCTCCGTCACCGTAGTCGAGTCGAGCTCACCAAAACCAAATGCTCCCAAGGGGATTCACTCGTGCGAGTGCAATCTGAACATAACCCAGAACGATCGCTTGTATGTACGCCAAGCAATTTGTCAGATAGTAATATTTATTGATCGGCTACGACCTTCAGCTCCCGCGTGACCCGCCGGCGCAGGGCGGGGAACGGCAGCGCGCCACCTCCCAGCACCGCCTCGTGGAAGGCCCGCACGTCGAACCCGGCACCCCGGCCGGCCTCCGCCTCCGCCCGCAGCCGGACGAACTCCAGGTAGCCCGCGCGGTAGGAGAGCGCCTGCCCCGGCAGATCCGTCGAGTACCGCAACAGGTCCGAGGCGATCTGGCCGTCCTCCTCCGTGGAGTTGGCGCGCATGAAGTCCTGCGCCCCCGCCAGGTCCATCGTCCCGAGGTTGAGCCCGGTGTCGACGACCAGCCGCTGCGCGGTGAACCGCTCCTGCGCGAGACGCCCGTACGCGTCCCACGGGTCCTCGTAGAGGCCCATCTCCCAGCCGAGCCCCGCCGCGTACTCGGCCCAGCCCTCGTTGAACGCGCCGAACTCCGCCGCCTCGCGGCGCAGTCGCGGCAGCGCGGCGTCCTCCGCCTGCCGGGCGAGGTGGAAGTGGTGCCCGGGCGCCAGCTCGTGGTAGATCAGGGAGGCCGAGCCGATCAGGGACCGCCGGTCCAGGTCCGAGCCGTTGTAGCGGTAGCGCCCGACCGCACTGGCCGCGGTCGGGACCTCGTAGTACCCGAAGGTCATCCCCGGCTCCAGCGCCGGGTCCAGCCGGGCCAGCCCGTACGGGGCGGCGGGCAGGACGGCGAACCACTGCGGCAGCCGCGGCTCCAGCCGGTCGAGGTGGCCGCGGAACCGGGCCTCGACCTCCTCGGGCGTCCGGGCGTACAAGCGGGGCTCGGTCCGCAGCCGCTCGTGGAACTCCGCCTCGGTGCCGTGGAAGCCGAGGGCCGCGCGCACCTCCCGCATCCGCTCGGCCAGTTCGCGGCACTGGTCGCGGCCGAGCTCGTGCAGCCGCTCGGGACCGGTGTCGCTCCCGGTGTGGGTCCGGACGAAGTCCCGGTAGGCCTCCTCGCCGCCCTCGTAGTGCGCCCACCCGACGTCCCGCGGCGCCCCTCCCGGGTACGCCGGGTCGTCGACGCACCCGAGCAGCCGGTCGAAGGCCGGCGCCAACTCCGCCTCCACCAGCCGCCGGACACCGTCCCGGAGGCGTCCGCGCCCGGCCGGCCCGAGCCCACCGAGCCGGTCGTCCGCCACCGTGACCCGGCGCCCGGCGGAGGACCGCAGGCCCTCGACCGTGGCCCGCACCCCGGCCAGGGCCGCCGCCGGCACCCGGAAGCCGCGCGCGGCCTGGCCGGCCACCTTGTCACCGATCGAGCCGACCACCCGCGCGAGGTCGTGCACCAGCGCCACGTACCGTTCACCGTCGGCTGGTTCGGCGAAGCGGAAGGCACCCAGGACCGCATCGACGTACAGCGACAGCGGGAAGAGCCGGTACGGCGTGGCGGCGGGCGTCAGCCAGTACCACCGGTGGGCGCGCAACTCCTGTTCCGCCAGCGCCACGAGGACGGCCGCGGTGTCGGCATCGGCACCGGACAGCTCCGCGCCGTCCAGCGGCCGCATCCGCTCCAGCACACCGGCCGCGAACCGCTCCCGCTCCTCGGACTCGGCGAGCGACGCCCCCGGCAGCGCCTCGACCGGGAGCCCCTGGCGGACCCGCAGCAACGGCTCCCGCTCCAGCAGGAACTCCCAGTAGCGGTCCGCCAGGTGGCCGACCTCACGGCCCGGATCGTTCGTCGTCATGTCGACACAGTGTGGCGATGGCGGACGGCCAGGTCACCCGGCCGACGGCCTACAGGCCCCGACACCCCTCGAAAGAGTGAACCAGGGGCACGCCGCCGCCGCGCCCCGCGCCCCGGCGCCCACCGCTCCCCACAAGGCGGGAGCACTGCGCCCCTTGAATCGAACACGCCTTTCCCCCAGGTGAGTTGACTCGCCATCGCCAAGGCCCGGTGGCACCATGACGCCATGCTCCGTCGCCCCCCGCCGGCCGCCCTCGCGGCCACCCTGACCGCTGCCGCCCTCGCGCTCAGCGGCTGCGGCAGCACTGCCACGTCCTCGACGAGCACCCCCCTGGTGGACCGCGGGACCGTCCGGATCGCGGCGGCCGGCGAGACCCCGAGCTTCGACCCGTACTCCACCTTCGGTGCCTCCCAGGCCCGCTACGCCTACGACTCCCTGGTGAACGTCGCCCCCGACGGCACCCTGGTCACCGGCCTGGCCACGTCCTGGCAGGCCACCGCCACCACCGCCGACTTCACCCTCCGCCCGGGCGTCACCTGCTCCGACGGCACACCCCTCACCGCCTCCGCCGTCGCCCGGGCCCTCAGCTACGCGGGCGACCCGGCCAACCAGCTCGCCGGCGCCCAGACCGTCCTGCCGAACGTGCCGTTCACCGCGAGCGCCGACGACGCGACCGGCACGGTGTCGGCGACCACCACCGCCCCCTTCCCGTTCCTCACCCGCAGCATCGGCCTGCTGCCGATCGTCTGCCCGGCCGGCCTCGACCACCCCCGGTCGCTGGACCGCACCACCCAGGGCACCGGCCCCTACGTGCTCACCCGCTACACCCCCGGCGGGCCCTACGAGTTCACCGTCCGCGACGGCTACACCTGGGGGCCCGCCGGGGCGAGCACCGCGGCGCCCGGCCTCCCCGCGCGCATCGTCATCTCCGTCGTCCCCCAGGCCTCCACCGCGGCGAACCTGCTGCTCACCGGCGGCGTCGACATCGCGAACGTGAACGGTCCCGACCGCGCCCGGCTCACCGGCCACGGCCTGGCCGTCACCGACGTGGCCACCGTGGTCGGGCTGACCTTCTTCAACCAGCGCCCCGGCCGGGCCCTCGCCGACCCGGCGCTGCGCCGCGCCCTGGTCTCCGCCCTCGACCGCCAGGGGCTCGCCAACGTCGCCGTCGGCGGCACCGGCCGCCCCGCCGGCGACCTCGGCGCCGAGGGCGCCGTCTGCCACGCCGACCTCGCCGACGCCAACCTGCCCGCCCAGGCCGGCGCCGAGGCCCTGCGCGCGGCCGGCTGGACCCGCTCCCCCGGCGGCCCGCTCACCAAGGACGGCCGGGCGCTGCGGCTCCGCCTGATCACCAGCCCCGACCTCGGCCCGACCCTCTCCTCCGTCGCCGAGCTGATGGCCCGGCAGTGGACGGCGCTCGGCGCGCGGGTCGACCTGGTCACCGAGAGCCTGCCCGCCCTCGTCAACGCCATGTACCAGAGCGCCGACTTCGACGTGGTGGTCGGCACCTCGCCGGGCTTCGCCCTACCGGTCGGCTTCATCCCCTTCTTCTCCGGCCCCACCCCCGCCCAGGGCCTCAACTTCGCGGGCGTGCGCAACCCCGAGTACGACGCCCTGGTCGCCCAGGCCCTCCGGGAGACCGACACGACGGGCTGCGGCACCTGGAACCGGGCCGCCGCCGCGCTCTTCCGCGCGGCCGACGCCCTGCCGATCGCCGACGGCCGCAGCGGCGTGTACGGCCACCGCACCACCTTCACCACCACCTTCGGCGGCCAGCTCGTCCCCACCAGCATCCGCCTCCACCAGTGACCGGGGCCACCATGTCCGTACCCCGACTGCTGCGGCACCCCTGGACCGTGTTCCTCGGCCGCCGCACCGTCCGGCTGCTCCTCTCCCTCGCGGTCGTCCTCACCGCCTCGTTCGCGATGATCCGCCTCGTCCCCGGCGACCCGGTCCGCGCCGCGCTCGGCGTCGACGCCGCCCCCGCCCTGGTCGCCGCCCGCAGGCACAGCCTCGGGCTCGACGCGCCGTTCCTGTCCCAGTACCGGCACTACCTCGGCGGCCTCCTGCACGGCGACCTCGGCACCTCGCTGACCACCGGGACACCGGTCGCGGAGCTGGTCCGCACCCGGCTGCCGGCCACCCTGGAGATCGCCGGGCTGGCCTTCCTGGCCACCCTCGCCGTCGCCCTGCCCGGCGGCCTGCTCGCCGCCGTCCGCACCCGCGACGGCCGCCGCCCGCGCACCGAGCTGGCGTTCACCGCCGTCACCGCTGGCCTGACCGGGGTCCCGGACTTCGTCCTGGCCGCCGGACTCACCGCGCTGCTGGCCGTCGGCCTCCAACTCCTGCCGGTGGCCGGTGCGGCGGGTGTCGAGTCCTTCGTCCTGCCCGTCCTCGCCCTCTCCCTCGCGCCCACCGCCGTCCTGCTGCGCATCGTCCGGGTGGAGGCGCTGAAGGTGCTGGACGAGGACTACCTGCGCACCGCCCGGAGCAAACGGCTGTCCCCCGCGCGGTACTACCTGCGGCACGCGGCACCGAACACGGCCACCGCCGCGCTCACCGTCGCCGGGAGCCTGCTGCCCGGCCTGATCGCCGGCACCGTGCTGGTCGAGAAGGTCTTCGCCTGGCCCGGCATCGGCTCCGCCATGGCGCAGTCCGTGGTCGCCCAGGACTACCCGGTGGTCCAGGCGATGGTGCTGGTGCTGGGCACCACCGTGCTGCTCGCCGGCCTCCTGGTCGACGTGCTGCTCGCCGTGCTCGACCCCCGCTCGGCGATCAGGGAGATGTGACCATGAGCCTTCCGTCCGGCCTCCGGCGCTCACCCATGGCCTGGGTCACCGCCGTCATGCTGGCCTCGCTCGTCCTGCTCGCGCTGGCCGGACCGCTGGTCTGGGGCGCGGCGGCCGACCGCCCGGACCCCTCGGCGGTGCTCCAGGGGCCGTCCGCGGGGCACCCGTTCGGCACCGACAACCTCGGCCGGGACCTGCTCGCCCGGGTCCTGGCGGCCACCCGGCCCTCCCTGCTGCTCGCGCTGGCGGCCGTCCTGCTCGGCGCGAGCGCGGGGGTCCTCCTCGGGGCCGCCACCGCCGTACTCGGTCGGCGTGCCCGCCGGCTGACCGCCGGACTGGTCAACCTCCTGCTCGCCTTCCCGGCGCTCCTGGTCGCGATGTTCCTCGCGGTCGTGTTCGGCGCGGGCGCCGCCGGGGCGATGCTGGCCCTCGCGGCCGCGGGCGTCCCCGGCTTCGCCCGGCTCGCCCAGACCCTCGCCGCCGGGGTGGCGGGCACCGACCACCTGGCCGCGGCCCGGGTCCTCGGCCTGCGCCGCCTGCGGCTGCTGTGGCGGCACGTCCTGCCCAACATCGCCGAGCCGCTGCTCCTGGCCACCACCACGGCGGCGGGGACCTCCCTGGTCGCCCTCTCCGGGCTGAGCTTCCTCGGCCTGGGCGTCCAACCACCCGGCTACGACTGGGGGCAGCTGCTCAACCAGGGGCTCGACCGCGTCTACGCCGAGCCGCTGCCCGCCCTCGCACCCGGTCTGGCCATCCTCTACGCGGCCCTGACCTTCCAACTGCTCGGCGAGGTCCTGGCCGGGAGCGTCGCCCGGCGCGGCCCGGCGCCGCGCACGCCCGTACCGACCCCCGCCGCGAGCAGCCCCGCCAAGGACGGCCTGGTGCTCCAGGTCGAGGACCTCCACGTCGAACTCCCCACCCCTGACGGCGTGATCCGGCCGGTGCGCGGCGTGAACCTCGCCCTGCGGCCGGGCGAGACCGTCGGGCTCGTCGGCGAGTCGGGGTCGGGCAAGTCGCTCACCGCGCTCGCCATCGCCGACCTGCTGCCGTACGGTGCCCGGGCGCCCCGGCGCACCCTGCGGCTGCTCGGGGCCGACCTCGCCGCCCTGCCCCCGAAGGAACGGGACCGGCACCTCGCGACGGGCCTGGCGGTGATCTTCCAGAACCCGGCCTCGGCGCTCAACCCGTCCCTGCGGATCGCCACCCAGCTCACCGAGACCGTCCGGGCCCACCGGGGTGCGAGCCGTGCCCGGGCCGCCGCGGAGGCCGCCGACGCGCTGCGCCGGGTCGCCCTCCCCCCGGCGCTGCTGCGCTCCCGCCCCCACCAGCTCTCCGGCGGCCAGCGCCAGCGCGTGATGATCGCCTCCGGGCTGATGGTGCGTCCGGGCCTGATCATCGCCGACGAGCCGACCACCGCGCTCGACGTCACCGTGCAGCGGCAGATCACCGGGCTGCTGTCCGAGATCCGGCGGGACACCGGCGCCGCGATCCTGTTCATCAGCCACGACGTCGCGCTCGTCGGGGAGTTCTGCGAACGCGTGCTGGTGATGTACGCGGGCACCATCGTCGAGGCCCTGCCCGCCGACCGCCTCGCCGACGGCGCCCGGCACCCCTACACCCGGGCCCTGGTCGCCTCGGTCCCGGAGCTCACCGCCGACCGCGACCGGCCGCTGCGGACCGTCGACGGCGCACCGCCCGACCCGCTGCGGACCGCCCCGGGGTGCGCGTTCGAGCCCCGCTGCCCGCGCCGCCGGGACCACTGCGCCGAACAGGCCCCGCCGCTGGAGGACCTCGACGCCGGCCACCGGGTCGCGTGCTGGTCCCCGGTACCGGTGGCGGCGGACCCGGAGGCGGTGGCCGCGTCATGACCGAACTCCAGGTCACCGGCCTCACCGTCCGCCACCCCGGCCCGCGCGGCCCGGTCACCGCCGTGGACGGCGTCTCGCTGGAGGTCCCGTCCGGTACGACGCTCGGGCTCGTGGGCGAGTCCGGCTCCGGCAAGTCGAGCCTGGCCCGCGCGATCGTCGGCCTCACCCCCGTGCACGCCGGCCGGGTCCTGCTCGACGGCCGGGAGGCCCGCACCCGCACCGTCCGCGACCGCCGCCGCCTCGGCCGCCTGGTCCAGGTCGTCCTCCAGGACCCGGACACCGCGCTCGACCCGCGGATGACGGTCCGCCAGACGCTCGTCGAGGCGGCCACCGTCTTCCGTCGGCTCGACCGGCCCGCCCGCGCCGAACGCGTCACCGAACTGCTCGGCCTCGTCGGCCTGGACCCGCGGCTCGCCGACCGGCTGCCGCGCCGGCTCTCCGGCGGGCAGCGCCAACGGGTCGCCATCGCCCGCGCCCTGGCCGTCGAACCCGGCCTGCTGATCGCCGACGAGATCACCTCGTCGCTCGACGTCTCGGTGCAGGCCTCCGTCCTCAACACGATCCGGGAACTCCAGCAACGCCTCGGCCTGTCCATGCTGTTCATCGGCCACAACCTGCCGGCGGTCTGCCACGTCTCCGACGCGGTCGCGGTCATGCGGCACGGCCGGATCGTCGAGACCGCCCCCACCGGAACCCTCCTGCGCGCCCCGCGGCACCCGTACACTCGGACGCTACTCGCCGCCGTGCCGAGCCTGCGCACGCCGCCGCCCGGGGAGGGGCCGCCATGACCGACGTTCGACCGGACGCCGTGGTCGTCGGAGCCGGAGTGATCGGCGCCGCCGTCGCCCTCGAACTCGCGCGCGCCGGGCGGCAGGTGGTCGTCGTGGACAAGGCGGGCGCCGTCGGCCACGGGTCCACCAGCGCCTCCAGCGCGATCATCCGCTTCAACTACTCCACCTTCGCGAGCGTCGCCACCGCCTGGGAGGCGCAGCACCTCTGGACGTCCTGGCCCGACCACCTGCGGCTCACCGGCCCCCGCCCGCTCGCCGCCTTCCACCGCACCGGCGCCGTGCTGCTCGACTCCCCCGAGGTCGAACCCTCCGAGACCGCCGCCCTGTTCGAGCGCGCCGGCGTCCCGTACGAGCGGTGGGACGCCCCGACGCTGCGCGAGCGCCTTCCCGGGATCGACCCCGGACGGTACTGGCCGCCGAAACCGGTGGACGACGACGCCTTCTTCGCCGACCCGTCCGGCGAACTCGGCGCCCTGTTCACCCCGGACGCCGGGTACGTCGACGACCCCCGGCTCGCCGCCCTGAACCTCGCCGACGCCGCGGTCGCGCTGGGCGCCCGACTCCTCCTCCACCACACCGTGGTGGCCGTCGACCGGCACGCGGACCGGGTCACGGGCGTCCGCCTGGCCGACGGCTCGCGGATCGCCGCACCGGTCGTGGTCAACGCCGCCGGCCCGTGGTCGGGCGGCCTCAACCGGCTGGCGGGCGTCGGCGCCGACTTCACGATCGGTGTGCGTCCGCTGCGCGAGGAGGTCCACCAGGTCCCCGCACCGGACGTCCGGACCGCCGACCCCTTCCCGCTGGTCGCCGACCTCGACGTCGGCACCTACGTCCGCACGGCCCCCGGCGGGCAGCTCCTGGTCGGCGGGACCGAGCCGGACTGCGACCCGCACGAGTGGATCGACGACCCGGACGGGGCCGATCCCCGCCCCACCGCCCGGCGCTTCCGCACCCAGGTGACCCGGGCGGCACGCCGGTTCCCGGCGCTCCGGGTCCCCAACCGGCCCCTCGGCGCGGCGGGCGTGTACGACGTCGCCGACGACTGGACCCCGATCTACGACCGCACCGCCCTCGACGGCTACTACGTCGCGATGGGCACCAGCGGCAACCAGTTCAAGAACGCCCCGCTGGTGGGCCGCTACCTCGCCACCCTGATCGACCGGGTCGAGGCCGGGCACGACCACGACGGCGACCCGGTGCACTTCCGCTGCGACCACACCGGCACCGTGGTCGACCTGGGCGCCTTCTCCCGCCGCCGCCCGGTCCGGACGGACTCCGCGCGGACGGTCATGGGCTGATCGCGGGCAGCTCGCGCACCAGGTCCCCGACCACGCCGACCACGAACTCGGGCGCCTCGTGCGGGAAGTCGTGGCCCGTCCCCGCCGGTGTGTACACCAGCCTCGACGCCGTCGACGCCGCCAGGTAGCGGACCCGGCTGCGGAGGTAGAAGCGGCTGATCCGCTCGGCCTCGACCGCGTCCCGGGCACCGGCCAGCACCGCCTCGCCGCCGATCAGGTCCCGCGGTACCACCAGCACCAGCGGCAGGTCCCCGAGGTCCCCGTCGTACACCACGGTGTCCCAGCCCACCTGTGCCAGCCCGGACGGCGACAGCTCGGCGAAGATCGACGCGGCGGCGCAGCACGGCCCGGTCCGGCCGCCGGGGCCCCGGTGCGCGCCGAACAGCTGCCGCACCGCCGTCAGCAGGACGCCCCGGCGCAGCGCCGCGAGCTGCCCGTTGGGCGGCGCGAAGGCGATGACCTCCAGGGGGGTCGGGTCCAGCAGGACGAGCCCCGCCACCAGGTCCGGCCGGCGCCTGGCCACGTTCGCGACCAGCAGCCCGCCGAAGGAGTGGCCGACGAACACGAAGGGTGCCCGCTCCCCCGCCGCCTCCAGCGCCGCCGGCAGCTCCGCCGCCTCGGCCGCCGTCGTCCGGGGGAAGGGCCCGACGTCGCTCCAGCCCGTCCCCGGGCGGTCGACCAGCACCGACCGGGCCTGGGCCGACAGCATCGTGTGCAGCTCGCGGAGGTCCTCGCCGGGGGCGTGCCCGCCGGGCATCCAGACCACCGTCGGCCCCGCCCCGGCCCGGCCCTCGGCGAGGACGTGCATCCGGTGACCGCCCACGTCCACCAACCGCCCCGGCGGCGGATGCGCCCGCGCCTCCCGGGCCACCAGCACCAGATGCCGAACGGCCCCCACTTCCAGCAGCACCCCGACGGCCAGCGCCAGGCCAGCGAGCGCCACCGCCCAGGGCGCCCCCACCGCGAGGAGGCCGCCGCCCGCCGCCGCCACCGCCAGCGCGACCGGCGCCCCGATCCAGTCCCGGCTCACCACTGCGAGCAGGGAGTTCGCCATTCGTCCGTCCCGTCGCATCGGCCCTCCGCGACAGCAGCGCGTCCGACAACTGCCCCCTGGCCTTCTCTTTCCCGCCCGCTCGTGCCCTCACCCTGATCAACTCCCCCACGGTCCGGCATTCCGGGCCCCGGACGCACCCGGGGCCGTGCCGGTCGGCTGCCGGCCGGGCACCGCCGGACCGACCCGATCCGTCCGGCCCCCTGGTCCCGGCTCCGTGACCGGTCGAAGATGGCGGCATGGGTGTCGACGGAGCGGGTGCCGGGCTGCTGGTGACGAACGTGCGCGTCTTCGACGGGACCGGAGCGGAGGCGGCGCCGGGGTACGTCCGGGTGGAGCGGGACAGGATCGCGGAGGTGGTGCTGGGCCGTCCCTTCCCGTCCGGTCCCCCGGGTGGCGCGGCGGTGCTCGACGGCGGAGGCCACACCCTCATCCCCGGGCTCACCGACGCCCACGTCCACCTGTTCGCGGCCGGCGGCACCATGGCGGAGCTCCAGCTCGCCCCGACCGGCACCGTCTACTACCAGGCCCTGGCCGCGGCCCGCTCCATGCTGATGCGCGGCTTCACCACGGTGCGGGACATGGCCGGCGACACCGAACCGCTGCGGCGGGTGCTGGACCGCGGGCTGTTCCCCGGCCCGCGGATCTACCCGAGCCAGGCGGCCGTCTCCCAGACCTCCGGCCACGGGGACTTCGGGACGGTCCACGACGCCCCCACCGCCCTGGGCGGGCCGCCGGCCAGGAGCGAGCAGCTCGGGTTCACCCGGGTGGCCGACGGGCCGGAACGGGTGCTCGCCGCGGTGCGCGAACAGCTCAGGAAGGGCGCCACCCAGATCAAGCTGATGGCCGGCGGCGGCGTCAGCTCGGAGTTCGACCCGCTGGACGTGCTGCAGTTCACCCCGGCCGAGCTGGAGGCCGCCGTCGCCGCGGCCTCCGACTGGGGCACCTACGTGACCGTGCACGTCTACACCTCCGAAGGCGTCCGCCGCGCGGTACGGGCCGGGGTGCGCTGCGTCGAACACGGGCACCTCCTCGACGAGGACACCGTCCGCCACCTCGCGGAGCACGGCGTCTGGCTCAGCACCCAGCCGTTCGAGGTCGACGACCACCACTACGCCTCCCCGGACAGCGCCCGCAAGAACCGCGAGGTCTGCGAAGGCGTCGCCCGCACCATCGGCTGGGCGGTGCGGCACGGCGTACGGCTGGCCTTCGGCACCGACCTGGTCTTCGACCCCGGGAAGGCGCACCGGCAGAACGAGATGCTCGTCCGGCTCGGCGAGCACCTCGGCCCGGTCGAGGCCCTGCGGACGGCCACCTCCGGCAACGCCGAGCTGTTCCGCCTGTCCGGCCGCCGGGACCCCTACCGCGCCGCGCCGCTCGGCGTCATCGCGCCGGGCGCCTGGGCCGACCTCCTGGTCGTCGACGGCGACCCGACCTCCGACCTGTCCGTCCTCGCCGACCCCGAACGCAACCTGCGACTGATCGTCAAGGACGGCGTCGTCCACAGGAACGAACTCGGCTGACCCCCTGGCTGGCCGGTCAGACGTGTCGGCCGGTCAGGCGTGCCGGAGGCAGAGGGTTCCCCACTGGAATCCCGCACCGATCCCGGACAGCACATAGGTGTCCCCCGGGAGCAGGGCGCCTTCGGCCACGGTGGCGTGGAGCGCGGTGAACAGCCCGGCCGACCCGGTGTTGCCCAGCCGCTCGACCGTGACGGGGACGCGCTCGCGGGGAACGCCCAGGGCGGTCATGGTCTCGGTGAGGATGTTCAGGTTGGCCTGGTGCAGGAAGAAGTGCCGGATCCGGTCAACCGGCACACCGGCCCGGTGTGCGGCGCTCGCGATGCTCTCGGGCAGGCGGGCGGTGGCGGTGTTCCAGACGGCACGGCCGTCCATCCGCAGGTAGTGCTCCCCGGCGGCGACGGTGGCCGCGGTGGTGGGCAGCCGGGAGCCCCCGGCGGGGATCTGGACGCCGTAGGAGAGCTGGGATCCCAGGTCGTAGGAGAGCAGGCCCGCTCCGGCCTCGTCGGTGCGGGCGAGCACCACGGCCGCCGCCGCGTCTCCGAAGAACACCCCGGCGGTGCGGTCGGTCGGATCGGTGACCCTGGAGGCGCAGTCGGCCGCGAGCAGCAGGACGGTGCTGATGGAGGGGTTCTGCAGGAGGTGGGCGGCGATCAGCATGGCCTGGACGCCGGAGGCACAGGCCGCCTGGGTGACGTCCAGGGACAGGGCGCGGTGGGCACCGAGGGCGTCCTTGACGATCAATGCGGTCGACAGGAGCGGCTGGTCCCCGGTGTAGGAGGCGACGACGACCGCGTCTAGCTGGGCAGGCCCGACCCCGGCGGCCTCCAGGGCCGGGTGGGCCGCGGCGACGCACATGTCGGAGGTCGCCAGGTCCGGGGCCAGCCGCCGGCGCTCACGGATCCCGGTGCGGCTGGTGATCCACTCGTCGCTGGTGTCCAGGGTGCGGGTGAGCTCCTGGTTGGTGACGACGGCCGGCGGCAGGTGCACCCCCGTCCCGGCGACGGCGAACGGCACGGGCAGCCCGGCGCCGGTCTGGTGGTGCAGTGTCTGCTCCACGGTGACGGTCACAGCAGGGTGCTCCGCCCGGATTCGATCGGTCCGCCGCGAGAGGCTCCCATGGTTCTTTTCCTTCCCCTGCCGGTCCGTCATTTTTCAGTACCGTCGCATCGTTCCACGAAACATCGGGGCCAGATGTCTCGTGGTAATCCGTAAGCGTGACGAAGCCGCCGACGAATTGACATCCAGCCGCCGTGATGTGCTATCGACCGGATTCCTGGAATGGATCCGCGCAGGAAAGATGAATACGCCGCTCTCACAATTGACCGTCCACTCCGAAAAGTCGTACGAAAAGAGCGCGGATGACCGATCCAACGGTGTACCAGGGGTCGCCGATGGCGAGGGCGTCGAACTGCGGGGCTCGACGGCGGCCCGGGCATCATCGCCGCCGGTGGCTGCGGCGAGTCGCGAATCTCGATGGCGTTGCGGCGCTGGTGCTGCCAGGGTGTCCCCGTGCTGAAGAAGTTACTCTTCATGACTCTAGCCGGACATGGACACATCAATCCAATGGTGCCGTTGGTCGAGGAACTCGTACGGCGCGGGCACCAGGTGGACTACGCCACCGGAGCAGGCCACGCCGCCGCGGTCACCAGTGCCGGCGCACGCTGGTTGGAACTGCCGCCGCTGGAGCCGTTCACACCACCATCGAAGATCGGCCCAGAGGCCGTGGCCGGCTGGTTACGCCACTACTTCGCGGCGATGCGCGCGACCTACCCGGTGTTGCAGAAGTACTGTGCCTCGGAGCCGGTGGACGCAATCTGTTACGACACGACGAACTGGCCTGCCCGGACCATCGCCAGGAGGCTGGGGATCCCCGCCGTGCAGTGCTTCCCTCACCTCGCCTCGAACGAGGCGTACTCACTGGACCGGCAGTTGACCGCAGGGCTCGACACCGGCGATCCGGCGATGGCCTTGCTCGCCGCTGACTGTGAGGCCTTCTCCACCGAGTACGGCGTCCCGCTCGGTGTCGCCGACACCATGACGATGGCGGACGGGCTCAACCTCGTGTTCGTCCCGCGAGAGTTCCAGCCGGCCGCTGACAGCTTCGACGAACGTTTTCACTTCGTCGGCCCCTCGATGGGCAGTCGCGAGCAGACCGAGCACTGGTCGCCGCCCGACCCCGACGCGCCACTGCTGTATGTCTCACTGGGCACCGTCTTCAACGGTCGCCCGGAGTTCTACCGCGCCTGCATCGACGCCATCGCCGACGGGCCCTGGCAGCTGGCGATGACCGTGGGCGATACGGATGCCGCCGTACTCGGCGCCATCCCGAGCCGGGTGGACGTCCGGTCGCGGTTCCCGCAACTGGCGGTACTCCGCCATGCCACCGCCTTCGTATCGCACGCCGGGATTAACTCCGTTATGGAGGCGCTGCATTACGAGGTCGGCCTCGTCGCCGTCCCGCGGACACCCGAGCAGGCTGCCAACGCCGGGCGCCTGGGGGAACTCGGGCTCGGCGAATGCCTGGACGCCGACATGGTGAGCGCCGAAGCACTGCGGGCGGCGATCGACAGGGTCGCCTCAGACCCGGCAGTACGCGTCAGCCTTGCGGGAATGCGCCAAGCCATCCTGCGAAGCGGTGGAGTCACACGCGGCGCCGACGTGATCGAGCAGTACCTCCGTCAGCACTCCGTGTGACTCTGCGCTCCTGCGTCGCCCTCACCGGAAGCGGGTGCGGCCACCGCGTGATCGTCAAGAGCTGTGTGGACCGGTCGTCGCCGTCTCCGTCGACGGCGACCGCCTGGACTCCGGGACACCGGCGTTCACGAGGACGGCTGTCCCGGAGCATCGGTGGCGGCCGGTCCGGCACCAGGCCGGCTCGTCACCAGGTGGCGGGCAGGTGCAGGGGGCTGCGGGTGGAGGTGCCCAGCCGCCATTCGATCCCGGTGGTCGGCAGGGTGAGGCGCAGGCCGGGCAGACGGGCGGCGAGACGGTGGAGGGCGATCCGCACCTGGAGGCGGGCCAGCCACGCGCCGGGGCAGAAGTGGGGACCGGCGCCGAAGGCCAGGGTGCCGGCTTCCAGCGGGTCGAACAGCCGGCTGAGGGAATCGGGTGGGAAAACGCCGGGGTCCCGGCTGGCGGTGGTGCGGTCGGCCGCGACGATGTCGCCGGCGCCGATGGTCACGCCGCCCAGCTCGACCTCCTCGGCGGTACGAAGGAGGCTTCCGGGGCGTTCCCTGTTGGCCCCCAGGGGGATGGTGTGCAGCAGCCGCTCCGCCGCCAGGGCGGCCGCCGCCTCGTCCGAGCCGATGCGGCTCCAGGCGTCGGGGCGTTCGGCGAGCAGGTAGAGCACCGCGTTGGCCAGCGTGGTCATGCTGGTCTCGTGTCCGGCCACCATCAACCCGCACACGAGGTTGACCAGTTGGCGATCGGACACCTCACCCTCCCGGTCCGCGGCCCGGACGATGGCGCTGACCAGGTCGTCGCCGGGTGCGCGCCGACGGCCGGCGAGCAGCCCGGCCACGTACGCGGTGAACTCCCGCATTGCGCGGGTCACTTCGGCGGGGTCGCGGTCGGCGGTGGCGAAGGCGAGCCCGGTCCAGTCCCGGACGCGTCCGAGGTCCTCGCCGGGGAGGTCCATCATCCTGGCGATCACCGCGCTCGGCAGCGGCCTGGTGTACCCGGTGACCAGATCGGCCGGGGCGCCGAGCCGCACGAGGTCGTCCAGCAGCCGGTCGACCACGGAGGTCACCCACGGACGCGACCGCTCGATCGCGCCGGGGGTGAACGCCCGTTGGAAGACGCGGCGCATCCGGTGGTGCTCGATCCCGTCCTTGTGGAACATCGAGTCCCGGTCGCTGCCCAGGTTGGGCGTGTCACTCAGCGGCGGCGCGTCCGGGGCGAACAGCAGCGACCGCTTGAACCGGGCGTCCACGAGGGCCCGGCGGACGTCGTCGTAGCGCGTGACCAGCCAGATCGGAGTGCCGTTCGGCAACTGCTCACGGCGCGGCGGCCCCACGGGCGGCAGCTCCATGCGGTGCATCGGGACCAGCCGTGCTCCGGGGACAGTGGTTGTGAGGTTCTCGGTCTGGGGCAACGGTTCCCCCTGGGATCGTCGGATGGCTGCGGTGCGGTCGGCAGGCACCGGCGGCTCTCGGGCGGGTCACCGCCCGCCGTCGGCGTCGGACGGACGGGAACGGTGGTTCGCGGACGTCATGGTGGCGAAGCGGCAGCCGGGGCGCCAACCGGCCCGCGCAGGGTTCACCCGTCCGGCGGCAGGCGGCCGGGCGTCCCGCCCCCGGTCCGACAGTTCCCCTGGCCCTGTCCGCCTACCGCCGGCCGCTCGCCGCGAGCGGGCGGGAGCGCAGCAGGGCGCGGGTCGGCAGGGCCGTCGCGGCGAGGCAGAGGCCCACGGCCGCGGCGGCCAGCGGCAGGGCGGTGCCGGGCGGGATGTACGGCGGGGCGTCGGCGAGGCCCCGGGCGATCGGGACCAGGGTGATCCAGGCGATCAGGCCGCCGAGCAGCAGCCCGGCCGCGGCCACCAGCAGGGCCTCCCAGCGCATCATGCCGCGTATCTGGCGGCGGGTGGCGCCGGTGAGGCGGAGCCGGGCCACCTCGCGGCCGCGGTCCAGGACGGTCATCACCAGGGTGTTGGCGGCGGTGATCGCGGCGAAGCCGCCGAGGACGGACGCCATCACGGAGTTCGCCCAGTCGCCGGCCTCGCGCCTGCGGTCGGTCTGCGCGACGTACCCGGCGCGGTCGGCCACCGTGAGCCCTCCGATCGTGGCGGTCCCGGTGGCGGAGGCCTCGGCGGGGAGCTTCGCCAGTCGGGCGGCGACGTCCGCGCGGTCGGCGCCGGGTGCGTCCGCGACGAGCACCTGGCTGTCGTAGGCGACGGCGGCGTGTGCGGCGACGGCGGCCCGGGGCAGGATCAACTGCCCGAAGCCGAGGCCGCGTTCGTAGGTGGCGACGACCGTCAGCCGTGCCTGGGTGCCGTCGCCGAGCCAGAAGGAGGCGCGGTCGCCGACGCTGTGGCCGAGCCTGTCGGCGAGGGCCGCGTCGAGGGCGACGGTGTCCGTGCCCCGGGCGAGGTCGGCGAGCGAGCCGCTGCGCACGCCCAGGTCGAGGACCCGGGGCAGCCTCGCCGGATCGCCGGACACGCCGAGGGCGTTGGCGGAGCGGAGCTTCCCGTCGGAGCGGTAGACGGCTCCGGTGCGCAGCACGCCCACGGCGGCTTCGACGCCGGGCACCTCGGCGGCCCGTTCGGCGGTGGCGGCGGGCAGGCCGCGACCGGTGGAGCCGAGCACGTGGTCGGCGACGACCCCGGCACGCAGCTGTTCGCCGGTGGCGTGCCCGACGCTGCTCTGGATGAACAGCATGGTGCCGCAGAAGGCGCTGACCATCACGATGGGTGTGATCGCGGAGGTCAGCCGGCGGGCGTCGGCCCGGGCGTTGTCGGCGGCCAGCGATCCGGCGGTGCCGCCCGCGCCCGCCCGCAGCGGCAGGCCGAGCACTCCGGCGGCGACCCGGGCCACCCAGGGGCCGAGCAGGGCGGTGGCCACCAGGAAGCACATGACCACGCCGAGCGCGGTGTTGGCGGCGTTCTCACCGCTCAGGCCGGCGGCGACGGCGGCCAGCACGACGCCGCCCACGACGGCCGCCAGACCGAGGAGGGCCCGCACCACGCCCGCCCGTCCGGCCGGCACCGAGGCCTCTCCGAGTGCCTGGCCGGGGCGCAGGCGGGAGGGACGGTGCGCGGCGAGGTAGCCGGCGGCCAGCGCGGCCAGCGAGCAGGTGGCGACGGCGACGAGCGCGGGGACCGCTCCGACGTCCAGTTCGACGCCCTCGGGGACGGCGCCGCGGGAGACCAGTCCGTCGAACCACCAGCGGGCCAGCGCCACGCCCGGGACGAGGCCGAGCAGGCCGGCGAGGGGTGCCACCAGCATCGCCTCGGTGGCGACCGTGCGACGGATCTGGCGGGGGGTCGCGCCGACGGCGCGCAGCAGGGCGAACTCGCGGGCCCGCTGACCGACGGCCAGGGCGACGGTGGACACCACCACGAAGACGGCCGTCATGGTGGCGGTGCCGCCGAAGGATCCGCCGATCGCGATCAGCAGCGTCCGGCTCTGCCCGAGCCCAGGCTGTTCGACGGAGCCGCGGTCCTCGCCGGTGACCACCCTGATCCCGGTGGGCGACGCTCCGGAGGCCCGCGGGCCGGCGGTGTCGCGCAGGGCCTCGCGGAGCCGGCGGGCGAGGTCCTTGGCACCGACGCCCTCGCTCGGCTGGACGGCGATGGCGTCCGCCCGGCCGGGGTGACCGGAGAGCTGCCCGGCCACCGCGTCGGCGAACCAGGCCGTCGGGCCGGCGTTCTGCGGCGCGGCCAGGCCGGAGATCCGGTAGGTGCCGTTGCCGCCGGGTGCGACCAGGGTGAGGCTCGCGCCGGGTGCCAGCCGGGCGTCCCGTGCGGTGGCGGCGTCCAGGACCACTTCGCCCGGGCCGGGGGCGCGGCCCTCGACCAGGGTGTCCGCGCCGCCGGCGATGCCGAGCGCCGCGTACCCGCGCCCGGTCAGGCCGGGTGCGGCCGGACCCGGTTGGATCGGGAAGGCGGTGTCGGGACGGGCCGCCGCGACACCGGGCAGGGCGGCGATGCGCTGGGCCAGGGCCGCGTCCACCCGGGGCCGGTCGGGCACCGGCCGGTCGACGGCCTTCTCCTTCTTGTTGACCTTGCGCACGATCCCGACGTCCGGACCGGCCGCGACGACGACCGGCGCCTGCGCGTAGCGCACCGGGGGCACGCTCGCGGTGATGCCGGTCTGCAACAGGGTGCCGCAACCCATGATGACCGCGGCGCCGAACAGCAGGGCGACGAAGGTCCCCGCGAAGGAAGGCGGCCGGAAGCGCACGGAGGCGCGCGCGAGTCCGTTGCTCATGCCGCCGCCCCCGACGCGGCGGTGGAGCTGTCGCGGCCCGGCGCGAGGTCGACCCCGCGCACCGCGTGCACCTCGTCGCCGCCGCGCCCGTGGCCGCGCCGCACCGCGCGCGGTCCGATCGCGGGGCGGGCGGGGGCGTGAGGCTCGGGCGGTTCGTACTCCGGGCGGTGGTGGCGGGCTGCCATGGTGCTGCCATCCCTCGTGGATCGTGTCCGTCAGCGACGGGGTCCAGGCTAGGAACGGCGGGTGGGCACGAACCATGGTGGCGACCGGCGTGCGCGGGGTGGGGATAACCCCACCCCACGCGCGCGGGCCTCGGGCGGGCCGGACCGGCTCCAGCGGGCCTTGCCGCCCGGCCACGGCTCAGCCGCAGTGCTCGAAGCTGTAGCCGGTGTCACCGGTGCCGGAGAACTCGTTGTACTTCAGCCCCCCGATGAAGTCGATGCAGGCCCCCTTGGCGTACGCGTAGACCGGGCCCGCGTACTGGGTGTAGTTGCTGCCGACACCGTCCTTGATCCAGGTGCTGTCGCGGGAGCGCCGTATCTCGACGAAGATCTCGTGCTGGCCGCTGACGACCGCGTCGTTCCCGCGGGCGATCGCGCAGTTGTACCCGTTTCCGCTGTTGTAGTAGATGTCGATGAAGCCGACCACCGCGGCCACGTTGTGGATGTCGTTGATCTCCCAGCTCCGCTTGAAGTCGTACGCGCTCCCGCACTTGTTGACCCGGGCGGAGGCGTGGGCCGCGCCGGCGGAGAGGCCGACGAAGCCTCCGGCGAGGACCGTGGCCGCGAGGACCGTCGCGAGACGCTTCCTGATCATCGAGAACTCCTTCGAGTGCCGGGGTTCGCGGACCGCTTCCGCGATCCGCACGGAACTGCCGGCGGCGGGTGGTGCGTTGCTGGATCGCGTCGCCGCCGGGTGGTACGTCGGGCGGCCGACCGCCCCCGTTG
>NZ_JBHVEU010000009.1:0-49820 GCF_042802075.1 Kitasatospora sp. NPDC057518 | reverse complement strand
GGAACGGACGCCGTTGTCCGTTCCCGCCCGGCCGTGTCACGTACGCCGGTTCTCCTGCGCCGAGCTCCGGTGTACGCCCTCCCGACGGGAGGGGAAGCGGTCAGTCGTGCCCGCGCGTGAGGTGGGGATGCCTACCCTCCTCAGCGCGAGTCGCTGCCCGCCGTCTCGATGGCGGCGCGGCCTGCCTCCAGGCGCGCCACCGGGATCCGGAAGGGGGAGCAGGAGACGTAGTCCAGCCCCACCTCGTGGAAGAAGTGGACCGAGTCCGGGTCGCCGCCGTGCTCGCCGCAGACGCCGAGCTTGAGGTCGGGGCGGGTGGCCCGGCCGGCCTCGACGGCGTGCTTGACCAGCGAGCCGACGCCGTCGCGGTCGATGGTCTCGAACGGGGAGACCCCGAAGATGCCCTTCTCCAGGTAGGCGGTGAAGAACGAGGCTTCCACGTCGTCCCGGGAGAAGCCCCAGACCGTCTGGGTCAGGTCATTGGTGCCGAAGGAGAAGAACTCGGCGGCCTCGGCGATCTGCCCGGCGGTCACCGCGGCGCGCGGCAGCTCGATCATGGTGCCGAGCTTGATGTCCAGCTTGACGCCGGTGGTCCGGGCGACCTCGGCGAGCACCCGCTCGCACTCGTCGCGGACCAGCTCCAGCTCCTGGACGGTGCCGACCAGCGGGATCATCACCTCGGGGCGCGGGTCCCCGCCGGCCAGCCGGCGCTCGGCGGCGGCCTCGGCGATGGCCCGGACCTGCATGCCGAACAGGCCAGGGATGACCAGGCCGAGGCGGACGCCGCGCAGGCCGAGCATCGGGTTCTGCTCGTGCAGCTTGTGCACCGCCTGGAGCAGGCGCAGGTCGTTCTCGTTCGGGTCCTTGCGGGCCTCGGCGAGGGCGACGCGCACCGACAGCTCGGTGATGTCCGGCAGGAACTCGTGCAGCGGCGGGTCGAGCAGCCGGACGGTGACCGGCAGGCCGTCCATCGCCTGGAAGAGCTCCAGGAAGTCGCCCTTCTGCAGCGGCAGCAGGGTGGAGAGGGCGAGCTCGCGGTCCTTGTCGTTGTCCGCCAGGATCAGGTGCTCGACCTCCTTGCGGCGCTCCTCGCCGAGGAACATGTGCTCGGTGCGGCACAGGCCGATGCCCTGGGCGCCGTAGCGGCGGGCGCGCCCGCCGTCCTCGGCGTTGTCGGCGTTGGCGCGCACCGCGAGGCGGCGGCGGCCGTCGGCGTGCGACATCAGCCGGTGCACGGCCTGGACGAGGCCGCCCTGGACGTCGGCGCCGGCGTGCAGGGTGCCCTCGAAGTACTCCACCACCGCGGAGGGGAGCACGGGCACCTCGCCGAGGTAGACCTTGCCGGTCGCGCCGTCGATCGAGACGACGTCGCCCTCCTCCAGCACCAGGCCGTCGGCGGTGGTCATCCGGCGGCGCTTGGTGTCGACCTCCAGCTCCTCGGCGCCGCAGACGCAGGTCTTGCCCATGCCGCGGGCGACGACGGCGGCGTGCGAGGTCTTGCCGCCGCGCGAGGTGAGGATGCCCTCGGCGGCGATCATGCCGTCCAGGTCGTCCGGGTTGGTCTCGCGGCGGACCAGGATGACCTTCTCGCCGGAGCGCGACCACTTCACCGCGGTGTAGGAGTCGAAGACGATCTTGCCGATCGCGGCGCCGGGCGAGGCCGCGAGGCCCCTGGCGATCTGCTTCGACTCGGAGTCGGGGGCGAAGCGCGGGAACATCAGCTGCGAGAGCTGGCCGCCGGTGACCCGCATCAGGGCCTCGTCCAGGTCGATCAGGCCCTGGTCGACCAGCTGGACGGCGATCCGGAAGGCGGCCGCGGCGGTGCGCTTGCCGACCCGGGTCTGGAGCATCCAGAGCTTGCCGCGCTCGATGGTGAACTCGATGTCGCAGAGGTCGCGGTAGTGGTTCTCGAGCGTCTGCATGATCGCCATCAGCTCGTCGTACGACTTCTTGTCGAGCTTCTCCAGCTCGGACAGCTGCAGCGTGTTGCGGATGCCGGCGACGACGTCCTCGCCCTGGGCGTTGGACAGGTAGTCGCCGTAGACGCCCTGGGTGCCGGTGGAGGGGTCGCGGGTGAAGGCGACGCCGGTGCCGGAGTCCTCGCCGAGGTTGCCGAAGACCATGCTGCAGACGTTGACCGCGGTGCCCAGGTCGTTCGGGATGCGCTCCTGGCGGCGGTACAGCCGGGCGCGGTCGCCGTTCCAGGAGTGGAAGACGGCGTGGATCGCGAGGTCCATCTGCTCGCGCGGGTCCTGCGGGAAGGCCCGGCCGGTCTCGCGCTCGACGATGCCCTTGAACACCTCGACCAGCGTCTTGAGGTCGGCGGCGTCCAGGTCCAGGTCGTTGACGGTGCCCTTGGCGTGCTTGGCCTCGTCCAGGGCCTCCTCGAACAGCTCGCCGTCGACGCCCAGCACGGTCTTGCCGAACATCTGGACCAGGCGGCGGTAGGAGTCCCAGGCGAAGCGCTCGTTGCCGGACTGGGCGACGAGGCCGGCCACCGAGGCGTCGGAGAGACCGATGTTGAGGACGGTGTCCATCATGCCGGGCATGGAGAACTTCGCGCCGGAGCGGACCGAGACCAGGAGGGGGTTGTCGGCCTGGCCGAGCTTCTTGCCCATCTCCTGCTCGAGGGCGTCCAGGTGGGCGCTGATCTCCTCGTGCAGGGAGGACGGCTCGCTGCCGGTCTCCAGGAAGACCTTGCAGGCCTCGGTGGTGATGGTGAACCCCGGAGGGACGGGGAGGCCCAGGTTGGTCATCTCGGCCAGGTTCGCGCCCTTGCCGCCAAGAAGATCCTTGAGGTCCTTGTTTCCTTCGGTGAAGGAGTAAACAAACTTCTGCTGGGACGGCACGGGTCGGTCTCCTCGTACGCGGTTGCCCTGACGCCGGAGAACATACCCATTTCGAAGGCACTTCTCTGCCCTGAATAGGCCACCCGAGGCTGGTACCCAGCGGTAACCCGCTAGATCGAAAGCACATAAAGGCGTTCACCTCTGTTGGTGAAATCGTCCGCCTGACGCGAGCAAGCATTCAACTCTTGAAGGCATGCACACGCGAAGATCGTGCGATCCGGACGCACCGTAGCGACCGCGGGTCCATGGCGTTGCCCCGGCTTGATTTCCTGCACCCGGATCGCCCGATCACCGGTCGACCGACTTCGGGAAGCGATTCACAGCCGACCTGTCCATTTCGTCCACTGACCGGCCGTCAGCCCCCGCCACGTGTGGCAAGCGTCACCAGAGCGTCTCACCGGTCGAACGTAGAGCGCCTGCGCCGATCGTCGCACTGCGTCCAGAAACGTGCCCGCTCCGTGATGATCGGACGCCGAAAAGGAGCCCTCTTGTCCAGGATGGACAAGAGGGCTGGGACCAGGTGGCCATCGACCCGAACGGGTCATTTTCGCCAGGTCGTACAGATCATCCGCCGGAGGTGTCCGATTCGGCGTCAGCACCCGGGCGGGCGCAGTCGTACGGATCGTCCAACCAGCCCTCCGGCAGGACCACCCGGTTGTTGCCGCTGGTCCGACCGCGCGGGCCGTCCGCACCGTCCGGCCAGCCCTGGGACTGCTCCACCTGGGCGAGGGTTTCGGCCAGTTCGGCCAGCGAGGAGGAGCCGGCCAGCCGCACCCGCAGCTCGGAGCCGACCGAGAAGCCCTTGGTGTACCAGGCGACGTGCTTGCGGAAGTCGATCACGCCGCGCGCCTCGTCGCCCAGCCACTCGCCGAGCAGCTGCGCGTGCCGCACCATCGCCGCGGCCACGTAGCCGAAGTCGGGGCGGGCGTAGTCCACGTCGCCCTCGAAGATCGCGACCAGGTCCTTGAACAGCCACGGCCGGCCCAGGCAGCCGCGGCCCACCACCACGCCGTCGCAGCCGGTCTCGCGCATCATCCGCAGCGCGTCGTCGGCCGACCAGATGTCCCCGTTGCCCAGCACCGGGATGTGCGCCGGGACGGACTCGCGCAGCCGGGCGATCGCCGACCAGTCGGCCGTGCCGCCGTAGTGCTGGGCGGCGGTGCGCCCGTGCAGGGCGATCGCGGCCACCCCCTCCTCGGCGCCGATCCGGCCGGCGTCCAGGTAGGTGAGGTGGTCGTCGTCGATGCCCTTGCGCATCTTCATGGTCACCGGCAGGTCGCCCGCGTTGGCGACGGCCTCGCGCAGGATCTCGCGCAGCAGGTTGCGCTTGTACGGCAGCGCCGAGCCGCCGCCCTTGCGGGTGACCTTGGGGACGGGGCAGCCGAAGTTGAGGTCGATGTGGTCGGCCAGGCCCTCCTCGGAGATCATCCGGGCGGCCTTGCCGACGGTCACCGGGTCCACCCCGTACAGCTGGATGGAGCGCGGCTTCTCGCTCGGGTCGAACTTGATCAGCTGCATGGTCTTGGCGTTGCGCTCGACCAGCGCCCGGGTGGTGATCATCTCCGAGACGTACAGCCCCTTGCCGCCGCTCTGCTCGCGGCACAGGGTGCGGAACGGCGCGTTGGTGATGCCGGCCATCGGCGCCAGCACGACGGGCGGCCACACCTGGATCGGGCCGATGTCGAGCGGCGCGAACTCGGTGCCGGACGCGGTGCCGGACGCGGTGGGTGCGGGCGTGACTGTCATGCGCGGCTGACCTCGGGTGGTGGGGACGGGACTCTCCATTGTCCCCCACCCGGGTGAGCGGCCTCCGCCCGCGCCGGGGCTCCCCCGCTACGGGGCGCCTCGGCCACCGGCCGCCTCCCCTTACCGGCTACCTCCGCTACCGGCCACCTCCTCTGCCGGCCACCTCCGCTACCGGACGCCTCCGGAACGGGCCGCCTCCGCTACGGGGCCGGCGAGGCCGACGGAGCCGCCGGGGCGGTGGGCGCCGACGAGGCCGGCGCCGGAGCGATGGAGATCGACCCGGAGGTGACCGCGGCGTGCACCCGGTTCGGGCTCGCCGAGTCCGCCAGCCCCGGGTCGATCCGGCCGTTGCCGCTGCCGACCTCGCTGGAGACGGCGTACCGGCTGTCCTTCGGCAGGCTCATCTCCACCGAGCCGGAGGTGGCCGTGGCGTCCACCTCGCGCGGAGCCCTCGCGAAGCTCAGCTGCACCGAGCCAGAGGTGAGCTGCGCCGTCAACCGCGGGGCGCTCAGGTTGGTGCCCTGCACCAGACCGGAGGTGGCGTGCACCGTCACGTTCCCGGAGGTGTCGGACAGCAGCAGCTGGCCGGAGGTCAGGTCCAGCCTCACGTCCCCGCTCAGGCCCTCCACCTGGACGGAGCCGGAGGTCACCGAGCCGGACACCTCGGTCGCGGCCGGCACCTCCAGCTCGATCTCGGCACCGCAGCCGAGGTCCACGAACGGCAGGATCAGCCGGCAGTGCATCCCGACCGTGAGCACGCCCTTGTCGAAGACGGCGGACACCACCGGCTTGCGCACCAGCCAGTCCAGGCTCTGCCGGACCACCACGTGGCCCTCCCGTCCGGCCCGCACCCGGACCGACGCGGGGCCGGTCTCCAGCTGGACCCGGTGGATCTCCTCGTCGTACGGCCGACTGCTGCTGGTGCGCTGCTGCACCGCCATCGACCAGGTCTGCAGTCCGGCACCGATCATGACCAGGACGATCACGAGCGTCCCGGTGGCCCGCCAGCCCTTCACCCCCTTCACCGCTACCCGACCTCCAGGAAGCGCAGCACCGCCATCACCCGGCGGTGGCTGTCCTCGGCCTGCGGCAGTTCGAGCTTGGTGAAGATCGAGTTGATGTGCTTGGCCACCGCGCTGTCGCTGACCACCAGCGAGCCGGCGATCGCCGCGTTGGAGCGGCCCTCCGCCATCAGGGCGAGCACGTCGCGCTCGCGCGGGGTCAGCTTCTCCACCGGGTCCCGGTGCCGGCGGCGCACCAGCAGCTGGGCGACCACCTCCGGGTCCAGCGCGGTGCCGCCCTCGGCGACCCGCTGGAGCGCGTCCACGAAGTCGTCGACGTTGGCGACCCGCTGCTTGAGCAGGTAGCCGACGCCGCTGGTGTTGGTCGCCAGCAGGTCCGCGGCGTAGCGCTCCTCCACGTACTGGGAGAGCAGCAGGACGGCGGTGTCCGGCCACTGCCGGCGGATCACCATCGCCGCCTTCACCCCCTCGTCGCTGAAGCCCGGGGGCATCCGGACGTCGGCCACCACCACCTTCGGGCGGTGCTCCTCGACGGCGGCCAGCAGTTCGGTGGCGTCCCCGACGGCGGCCACGACCTCGAAGCCCACCGCCTCCAGGACCTTGACCAGGCCGACCCTCAGCAGGACCGAGTCCTCGGCGATCACAGCGCGCACGGCAACTCCACGGTGATGGTGGTGGGGCCCCCGAGGGGGCTGAGAACGGACATCGTGCCGTCGACCGAGGCGGCGCGCTTGCGCAGACCGGTGAGCCCGGTGCCGCGCGAGGCGTCCGCGCCGCCCACGCCGTCGTCGCTGATGACCAGGCGCAGCCGGCCGCCGGTCGTCCGCACCGAGAGGTCGACCCGGCGGGCCCTGGCGTGCTTGGCCACGTTGGTGAGCGCCTCGGAGACGGTGAAGTAGGCGACCGCCTCGACGGTCGGGGCGATCTGCTCGGAGAGGTCGACGTCCAGGTGCACCGGCAACGGGGCCCGGGCGGCGATGCCGGACAGCGCCGCGTCCAGGCCGCGGTCCTCCAGGACGGCGGGGTGCAGGCCGCGGACCAGGTCGCGCAGCTCGTCGATGGCCGCCTGGGCCTCCTCGTGCGCGTCGATGATCACCTGCATCACCTCGGGCGGCACGTCCTTGAGGGTGCGCCGGGCCAGGCCCAGGTTCATCGCGAGGGAGGTGAGCCGCTGCTGGGCGCCGTCGTGCAGGTCGCGCTCGATCCGGCGGCGCTCGGCGTCCACCGCGTCGACCAGGCCGGCCCGGCTCTCGGCGATCTCCTCGACCCGCCGCTCCAGCGCCTCCGCCCGGTCCGGGCCGAGCAGCCGCCGGGCCACCCACACCTCCAGCCGGGCCAGCTGGGTGCCCGACAGCGGGAGCACCGCCAGCAGCAGCACCCCGCCGAGGGTGAGCAGGACGTCCTCCCCGGCCAGGCCGGTGCGCAGCGCGGTGCCCGCGGGCAGCAGCCAGATCCAGCCGTACACGGTGGCCAGCACCACGGCGGCCGCCCAGGCGTACAGCACCACCAGGGCGCCCGCCGCCAGCAGCGGGCCGGCCACCAGGTGGTGGAGGACCTGGCGCCAGGTCACCCCGAGCAGCCAGACCCGGCGCCCCGTCGGCGGGCGCAGCGGCGGCACCTCCACCCCGTACAGGGCGCGCAGCCGGCCGCGTTGGACGGCGGTCAGCGGGTGGGTGCAGAGCAGGACGGCGGCGAGCACCGGGAAGAGCAGCTTCGACTCGGTGACGGCCAGCCAGACCGGCAGCGCCACGGGTATCCCGGCGGCGGTGAAGCGGACGTCCCGCCAGACCTCGGGCGACCACGGGGGGCGCCGGAGGCTCCTGACGAACGCTCGGCGCAACGTGGTGGAGGGCATGGCCGACAGCGTAGGGCCCGGTGATCACGAGCCGCCATGAAGGGGGGTTCCCGATGGGGGTGTAGCTAGCTACACCCCCGATTCGGTGTGGAGCACCACCGACAGGAGGGGGGTCCGGGCGGAAGGCTTGAGGGCATGACGAGCACTGCATCGCACTCCGCCACTCCGCCGCACGGGCGGCCCGGCCCCGGGAGTGCCGCCGGAGCGGCGGCGGCCCAGGAGGCGCTGCCGGAGCGGGCGCTGCCGGCAGGAGCCCTGCCGGAGGAGACGCTGCAGGAAGGGGAGCTGCCGGAGGGCGCGCTGCCCGCCGGGGCCGGCCCCTGGTCGGTCCGCTGCGTCGCGTCCGGCCGCGGCCGCGCCGCACTGGAGCTGTACCAGTACGGGGAGTTGGCCGACGTCCTGGTCGCCGCCCGGCTCACCCCGCACCTGCTGCGCGGGGCCCGGCACTGCCCCTCCGCCGGGCGGAGCCGGCACGTGCTGGCCTGGGGCCGGCTGGCGGCCGACGGCACGGCGCCCGCGGTGGTGTTCACCGGGCGGCGGCCGTTCCGCCGGGTGTGCTCGACGGCCGAGGCGGTCACGGTGGCCGACCGGTTCTGGGTCGCCTGGGCCGAGGGGCCGTTCGACGCGGTGCGGGTCGAGCACACGGCGGGCGGGGCCGCCGAGCGGCTGCCGCTGGAGCGGGTCCGGGAGCGCGGCCGGGGTGCGGCGTGAGCGGCACCTTCGCCCTTGCCCTCGGCCCCGCCCGTTCGTCCGTCCTGCCCGCGCGCTTCGCCCAGGTCCCGGTCCTGGCCGCGGTCGCGCTGCTGCCCTGGCTGGCGGTCCTCGCCGTCTGCCACGAGACCCCGTGGGTCGTGCTCGACCTCACCGAGTTCGCCGCCCTGCTCTCGCTGGACGCGCTGCTGCGCCGCCGCAGCCCCGCCGCGCTGTGGGCGGGCGCGGCGGTGGCCCTGCTGCTCACCGGGGACGCGCTGGCCGACATCGCCTGCGCCGGGCCGGGCCACGCGGTGCTCGCCGCGCTGGTCATGGCCTCCTGCATAGAACTGCCGCTCGCCGTGGTGTGCCTGCGGCTCGGGCGGGACGCGGCGGTGCGGGGCTGAGGCACGTCGACGCCGCCCGTCCGACGCGAGCCCGAGGAACTCCCTAGGCCCCGGTGGGCAGGCGGTCCATCAACGCGCGGGTCTCGTCGTCCAGCGGGGTGTACGTGATCATCCGTGTCCCCAGCTGCGGGCTGAGCCAGAAGTTGGTGTACTCGCAGCGCAGCAGCCCGACGTCCGGCACCTGGAAGCGCTTGATCCCGTTGCCCGGCCGCATCACGTCGTGCCGCTGCCAGACCTCCGCGAAGTCCGGCGAGGCCTTGAGCAGCCGGGCCAGCAGCGCCTTCCAGGCCGGCTCCGAGCTGTGGTCGGCCATCGCCGAACGGAACCGGGCCACCATGCCGAGGCGCTCGGTGCGGTAGTCGATCAGCACCTCGCGGAACTGCGAGGGCGTGAACGCCATCCACATCAGGTTCCGGTCCTCGGGAGCCATCCGGTCGAGGTCGCCGACGACCGCGGTGTACTGGGCGTTGTACGCCAGCACCTGGTAGCGGGAGTTGAGCACCACGGCGGGGTACGGCGCCAGCCGCTCCAGCAGCAGCCGCACGCTCGGGGTCACCGAGGGGCACTCCTTCACCGGCGCCGGGTCGTCCGTGCCGGCCAGGGTGAACAGGTGGGCGCGCTCGCTCGGGTCCAGCAGCAGCGCCCGGGCCACCGCGTCCAGCACCTGGGCGGACACCTGGATGTCCCGCGCCTGCTCCAGCCACGTGTACCAGGTCACCCCGACCGCGGCGAGCTGGGCGACCTCCTCCCGGCGCAGCCCCGGTGTCCGGCGGCGGCCGGTCATCGGCAGGCCCACCTGCTCGGGCCCGAGGCGCTCGCGGCGGCTGCGCAGGAACGCGGCCAGCTCGTGCCGACGGGCTTCGCCGGGGGCGCTCCGGCGCTGTGCGGCGCTGTGCGCGGCGTCTTGCGCGGCGGGGGTCATCAGGCTCATGCTCCCCAGCATGCGCCAGCCGTAAGCCTGTTGCCAGGTACTTCTTATACCTGGATAACCACACTCTGGTACCAGGGTACGGCGCGGCGGATCGTAGGACCCGTGACCCAACCACTCACCGTCGCCCCCGCATCGAGCCGCGCCGCCACCACCCCGGGCAGCGCGGCCGCCCGTACCTCCGGCACCGGGCCGGCCGGCTCCACCGGTCCTACCGGTCCCGCCGGTCCCGCCACCGGCTCCACCGGTCCCGCCGCCACCCTCGGCACCGCCGGACTGGTCACCGTCCTGCTCGGCGCCTTCCTGCCGATGCTCGACTTCTTCATCGTCAACGTCGCCCTGCCCACCATCGACCACGACCTGGCCGCCGGACCCGCCGTCCTGGAACTGGTCGCCGCCGGCTACGGCATCGCCTTCGCCGTCCTGCTCGTCCTCGGCGGACGCCTCGGCGACAGCTACGGCCGCCGCCGGCTCTTCGTCATCGGCGCCGTCGCCTTCGCCCTCACCTCGCTGGCCTGCGGCCTCGCCCCCGGCGCGTGGTCCCTGGTCGCCGCCCGGGCCGCCCAGGGCGCCTCGGCCGCACTGCTGATCCCGCAGGTGCTCGGCACCATCACCGCCGCCACCGAGGGCGCCCGGCGCGGCCGCGCGCTCAGCGTCTACGGCGCCGTCGGCGGGATCTCGGTGGTGATCGGGCAGGTGCTCGGCGGGATGCTGGTCGCCGCCGACCTGTTCGGCACCGGCTGGCGCTCGGTGTTCCTGCTGAACGTGCCGTTCGCGCTGCTCGCCGTGGTGCTCGCGGTCCGCTACGTCCCGGAGAGCCGGTCCACCACGGCCGCCCGGGTCGACGTCCCCGGCACCGTCCTGCTCACCGCCACGCTGCTCTCCCTGCTCGTCCCGCTGATGGAGGGCCGGGCCGCCGGCTGGCCGCTCTGGTCCTGGGTGCTGCTGGCGCTGTTCCCCGTCTTCGCCGTCGCCTTCGGTGTCGTCGAGCGGCGCGCCGAGCGGCGCGGGGACACCCCGCTGGTGCCGCCGTCCCTGCTGCGCATCCCGGAGATGCGGCGCGGCCTCGGCATCGCGCTCCCCTACTTCGCGGGCTTCGGCGGCTTCATGTTCGTCATCGCGGTCGCCCTCCAGCAGGGCCTCAGGCTCGGCCCGGTCGCGGCCGGCTGGGCGCTCGTCCCGATGGCCGTCGGCTACTTCTCCGCCTCGCTCGCCGGCCCGCGGCTGATCGGCCGCTGGGGCAGCCGGGTGCTCAGCGCGGGCGCCGTCGTCCAGGCCGCCGGCCTCGCCACCCTCGCCCTGACCGTCCTGGCCGACTGGTCGCACTTCTCCCCGCTGCGGATGGCCCCGGGCGTCGCCCTCGCCGGCATCGGGCAGGGCCTGATCGGCACCCCGCTGTTCCGGGTCGTCCTCGCCAAGGTGCCCGCCGCCCGGGCCGGCGTCGGCAGCGGCGTCCTCGCCACCGGCCAGCAGTCCAGCCTCGCGCTCGGCGTCGCCACCCTCGGCACCCTCTACCTCTCCCTCTCCCCCGTCCTCGGCATGGACCGCGCGCTCGCCCTCTGCCTGGGCATCCAGCTCCTCGGGTCCTTCACCATCCTGTACCTGACCACCCGCCTGCCCCGCTCCATCGGCTGAGCCGTGGCTCCGGGGGCTCCGGGGGCCGGTTCACGGGTTCCGAGCTCCGGACTCCTGCGGCGGTGGACGGCCTCGCGACCGGTACGACCGGTCGCGGGGCCGTCGGTGTTCCCGGGGCCGGCCCTCAGCGCGGGAGCGCGTCGAGCCAG
The DNA here is from genome assembly GCF_042802075.1 of Kitasatospora sp. NPDC057518. Taxonomy (NCBI): domain Bacteria; kingdom Bacillati; phylum Actinomycetota; class Actinomycetes; order Kitasatosporales; family Streptomycetaceae; genus Kitasatospora; species Kitasatospora sp. NPDC057518. Next base: position 38,539 of record NZ_JBHVEU010000009.1, on the reverse strand, counting down.
CGGCCGACCAGGGCGCGGACGGTGTCGGCGGCCTCGACCTGGGGGTTGTGGCCGACCCCGTCGAGGACGGCGGCGGCCATCCGGGGGTAGTGGTCGAGCAGGGCGAGCTGGTCGCGCCAGCCGACCAGGGCGTCCTGCCGGGTGGTGACCAGCAGGTGGCGGCCACGGTGCCGCGCGGCCCGGTGCTCGGGCCAGTGCGGCAGCAGGAAGTCGGCTTCGAGCTCGGCGGCGGCCGCCCGGTCGTGCGCCTCCCAGCCGGGCCGGACGTACCGCTGGAACAGCTCCCAACTCGGGCCGGTGTGGCGGGCCATGACGTACCGGAACAGGTCGCGGTCGGCCGCCGGGAGCCGGGCGAGGAGGTCCTCGTCGCGTTCGACCACAGACTCCTCCGGCAGGTCGCGGTCGGCACCCCAGCGCACCACCGGCACCAGCAGCGCCGAGCCCAGCACCTGCTCGCCGAAGCGCGCGGTCACCGCCCGGGCCAGCTGGCCGCCGAAGGACTGCCCGACCACGGCGAAGGGCCGCCCGCCGACCTGGGCCTCGATCCACTCGGAGAGCACCTCGGCCAGGGCGGCCGCCGAGGTCGGACCCGGCAGCCGGGGGCTGGCGCCGTGGCCGGGGAGGTCGACGTAGAGGCGCCGCCAGCCGGGGCGGTCGGCGAAGGCGGGTTCGAGCGGGAGCAGGACGCGGTGGTCGACGGTGTAGCCGTGGATCAGGACGATCGGGGTGCCGTCGCCGAAGGCGGTGTGGTGGATCGCGGGGGCGGTCGTGTCGGTCATGACGGCAGCGTCCAACCCTGACACCCGTGGCAAGGTCAAGCCGTCGAGTTCGGGTGGTGGATCAGGAGAGGCCCTTGACCACGTCCAGGTACTCCCGGATGGCGTCCCGGTTGCGCGTCAGGCACAGGATCCGGCGGGTCATCCGGTCCGTCTCGGACTCCAGGGTGGCGAGCATCTCCGGTGTGGCGTCGGCGAAGTGGATCGTCCGCGGGGCGTCCAGGGTGTCCAGGCAGGGCAGGATCTGCTTGATGATCCGGGTCGGCAGCCCCGCGTCCAGCAGCCCGCGGATCTGCAGCACCCGGTCCACGAGGTACTCGTCGTACGCGCGGTAGCCGTTCGCCTCACGGCGCGGTGTGATCAGCCCCTGCTGCTCGTAGTAGCGCAGCAGGCGCGGAGTGGTCTCCGCCCGCCGGGCGAGCTCGCCGATGCGCATGTGTGACCACCCTCACCCCGGGCCGGCGCCATCCCGGCTGGACCTTGACACGAATGTCAACGATAGACGATCGGGCCCATGCCCACTCCCGAACTCCGCGCCCCCGCACAGCCGGTGGCCCCCGCACCGAGGCCGCCCTGGCCCGCACTGCTGGCCATGAGCACCGCCGGATTCGTCACGATCATGACCGAGGCCCTGCCCGCCGGAGTACTGCCCGCGATGAGCGCCGACCTCGGCGTCGGCCAGTCCGCCGCCGGGCAGTCCGTCACCCTCTACGCCGTCGGCTCGATCGCGGCCGCCATCCCGCTGACCGCCGTCACCGGCCGCCTGCCGCGCAAGCGCCTGCTGCTGGTCGCCGTCGGCGGCTTCGCCGCGGCCAACGCCGTCACCGCCGTCTCACCCGACTACCCGCTCACCATGGCCGCCCGGTTCGCGGCCGGCCTGGTCGCGGGACTGCTCTGGGCACTACTGGCCGGGTACGCCCGGGGCATCGTCACGCCGGAACAGCGCGGACGGGCGATGGCCGTCGCCATGGCCGGCTCGACCGTCGCCCTGTCGGTGGGCGTACCCGCCGGCACCCTGCTCGCCGGCCTGGTGGGCTGGCGGGTCACCTTCGGGCTGATGTGCGTGATCGCCGTGGCACTGACCGGCTGGATGCTGCTCGCGCTCCCGCCACTGCCCGGCCGCGCCGACCAGGCCCGCGTCCCCATCCGACGGGTGCTGCGGACACCGGGCGTGGCCACCGTCCTGGCCGTCACCGCGACCTTCGTGCTCGCCCACAACGTCCTCTACACGTACGTCGCCGCCCTGCTCGCGCCGCTGGGGCTCGACGGCCGGACGGACACCGTCCTGCTCGTCATCGGACTGTCCTCGCTGGTGAGCATCCTCGGCACCGGCGCCCTGATCGACCGGTACCTGCGCCCCCTGACCATCGCCGCCTCCGTCCTCCTCGCGGCCGCGGCCCTGCTCCTCGCCGCCGCCCTGCTCGGCTCGACCGGCCGGCCCGCCTACGCCGCCGCCGCGCTCTGGGGCCTCGGCTTCGGCGGCGCCGCCACCCTCCTCCAGACCGCCGTCGCCGACGCGGCCGGCCCGGCCGGGGACATCGCCCAGTCGCTGCTCGTCACCTGCTGGAACCTCGGCATCGCCGTCGGCGGCCTGGCCGGCGGCCTCCTCCTCGACCACGCCGGGCCGGCCGCCCTGCCCTGGTCCGCCCTCGTCCTGCTGGCCGCCGCCCTCGCCACCACCATCGGCGGGCGCCGGCACGGGTTCCCGGGGCATGGCGGCACTCGTTCGTGTGAAATCGACGCACATTCCTCGTGATCGCCGCACGCTTGGCTCTACCGTGAGTCGTATGGCAGCCAGAGTCCCCATCCGACAGCTCCAGCAGCACGCCAGCGAGTTGATCGACCGGGTCGCGGCCGGCGAACGCGTGGAGATCACCCGCAACGGGCGGCTGATCGCCGTCCTCGCGCCGCCCGACCCGGAACAGCGGGTGCTGGAGGACCTCGTTCGAGACGGCACGATCACCCCCGAGAACGCCGCCACCGCGCGTGGCCTGGCCGAGTGGACGTTGCCCGAATCCGGCGCCGGGCTCGCGTCGGCCGCCGACGCCCTGCACGCCATGCGGGAGGAGGAAGGCCATTGATCTACCTCGACTCATGCGCGATCCTCAAACTTCTGGTACCTGACGACGAATCCACCGCACTGCGCACGTTCCTCTCCTCGCACGGCTCCGAGGGCCACGCGACCAGCGCGCTGGCCCAGGTCGAGGTGCCGCGCGCGCTGATCCGGGTCGGCGCACCACAGGAGTTGCTGGACGCGTCGGTGGACCTGCTCGACCGGCTTCTCCGCGTCCGGCTCTCCGAACCCGTCCTCAGGGCCGCCTGCCAGTTCCCCACCCGACACCTCCGCACCCTCGACGCCATCCACCTCGCCACCGCCGAGCACCTCGAGCACGCGCTCACCGCCTTCGTCACCTACGACAAGCGCCTGGCCGACGCAGCCGAGGAGCGAGACCTGCCAGTGGTCGCGCCCGGACGGCCGACCGACTCCCGGCAAGCGGGCATCCGGGCGCCCTTGGCCACGTCGGCGCCGGACGGTGGCACCGGCGGGCGATGACCGGCTCGCTGCCGGGCTTCCACGAAACCAGGCAGTGATACCTGTCGACGTCGTAGCCGCGGTCGGGGAACAATCGCCGCGGATGCGCGGAATCGCGTGCGGCAGCGGCAGCAGCAGCCGGGTGACGTCGTGGCGGTGGCCGACGGTGTGCCCCGGCCGGCAGTGACCACGTGATGCTTCAAGCGGCCGGGCACGGCCACTCCCTGGCCTGGTGCCGGTCCCCGCGGTCGGCGCCGGCAGGTCATGCCCGAGCCGAAGCCGGGCTCCCGCGGCAGCCGATCCCCTTGGATCCCGGTATGCGACACGAACAGGCTCCCCTGCGGACAGCCCCGGTCGCCCGGCGGCCGACAGCCGAACCCGCGGAGCCGGTGCGTCCACACCGGCGGAAGCGGCTCGGCCCGGCTCCGGAGGTCGTCCGGCACCGGCCACGGCGGTCTCCTCCCCGCAGGGCTTCCGTCCCTACGCCCCCGTCGCCAGGGAGGCGACGAAGCGGTCCAGGCGGGAGGTGACCTGCCGCAGGAGGTCGATCGAGCCCAGGGGGTCGTCCGGCAGCTCCAAGCCGTGGTCGGCGGCGGGTACTTCCAGGACCTCGTGTCCGGTCGATTCGGCGGTCCGGCGGTCCCACAGCTTGTCGGCGCCGCCGCCGACGAGGAGGGTCGGGGCTTCGGCGCGGGCGAGGGCGCGGGCGACCGGCTCGGAGGTCAGGACGGGGGTCAGCCAGGCTGCGGCGAGGCCGCGGTCGGCGGCGACGCCGCAGGCGAAGGAGGCCAGGGACTTTCCGACGAGCAGGCGGCAGGCGCCGCGCTCGGCGTCGACGGCCTCGGCGACCTGCCGCTCGACCCAGGCGGTCCGGTCCTCCGGCTCGAACGCCCGGAACTCGTCCGGGAGTTGCCACCACAGCTCCTGGACCGTCCAGCCGTACCGGAGGAGCACCGAGCGGGCGAAGTGGAGGAGGGGCCTGGCGGGCGTGTACCCGACGCCCGGGACGACGAGCGCGACACGGTCGGGGGCTCCGTCGAAGCGGGTGGGGACGGCGAGCGGGGAGGGATCCGGCATGGGCGCAGGGTACGTGGCCGGTTGCTGTGACGTGATGTCAACCCTGACCATCGTCAGGGGCATTGCTTGACTTTCGGGTCGGGTGCCAAGGGGGTCTCGGCCTCTACCGTCCGGACCATGACGTACACGGACAGGAATTCGAGGCAGACCGGCGCCGCCAGGGCCACCGCCAGGCCCAGGGCCAAACCCGGGGTGAGGCCCAGGCCCGTCCTCGCTACGGCCCTGCTCTGCGCGGGGGCCGGGGTGGTGGCGTGGCTGGCGCCGGAGCGGGGTGGCGGGGCGGGGCCGGTGCGGGTGTCGGCCGGGTGGTCGGCCGGCGGCTACCGGCGGGTGGCGGAGGCCGTCGGCGAGGCCCCGCACGCGGTGGCCTCGCTGCTGGAGCCGGCTACCGAGGTCGGGCTGCTGGTGCTGGGTCTCCTGCTGGCGTTCTGCTGGTGGACGGCCCGGGCCCGGCGGGCCGCCGGGGTGGTCGCGGGGGTGGCGCTGGTCGGGCTGGGCACGGTGCTGGCCTACGGGGCGAGCGAGGTGCTGAAGGTGGTCCTCGACGAGGAGCGGCCCTGCCGGGCGCTCACCGGGCTGCCGGGCACGGCGGTCACCGCGTGTCCGCCGCCGGGCGACTGGTCCTTCCCCAGCAACCACGCCACCCTGGCGGTCGCGCTGGCCACGGGGCTGGTGCTGCTGCGCCCGCGCTGGGCGCTGCTGGTCATACCCGTCGGCGGCGCCACGGCCGCGCTGCGGGTGGCGGCCGGGGTGCACTACCCGCACGACGTGATCGCCGGTGCCGCGCTCGGCGGCACGGTCACGGCGGCGGCGGTCCTCGCCCTGCGGCCGGCGGCCACCACTGCCGTGACGGCGCTGGCCGGGGTGCCGGTCCTCGGGCGGCTGCTGTCGGCACCGCCGATACCGTCGGCCCCGGGCGCGGGCTCGGGCTCCAGCTCAGGCGCGGGTTCCGGCTCCGACTCCGGCACCGCCCCGGGCGCGGCGGCCTCAGTCCCGTGGACCGCCCGCGCAGGTCGCGCCGAGGGTCAGTCCGGCCTCGTGCGCGAGGACGGCGGCGGCCGCCCGGTTGGCCACACCCAACCGGGCCAGGATGGAGCTCACATGGGCCTTCACGGTGCCTTCCACCACCCCCAGCCGACGGGCGATCTGACCGTTGGACAGCCCGGCGGCGATCAGCGTCAGCACGTCCCGTTCCCGGGTGGTCAGGGCGGCCACCTGCTCCCGGGCGCCGGCACGCCGGTCGGCGGGGCTGCCGGCCCCGGTGGCGGCCAGGTGGGCGACCACCCGGGCGGCCACTTTGGGTGACAGGTAGGCAGCCCCTCCGGCCACCGCGTGCACCCCGGCGAGCAGTTCCTCGGGCTCACCGGACTTGATCAGGAAGCCGTTCGCGCCGCCGCTGAGCGCGCGCAGGATGTAGTCGTCCTCACCGAAGGTGGTCAGCATGAGTACTCCGGTGGCCAGGCCGTTCCGGCGGATCTCGGCGGCGGCCGTGATGCCGTCCGTCCCGGGCATCCGGATGTCCAGTACGGCGACGTCCGGCCGGTGGCGCCGGACCAGTTCGACGGCCTCCCGGCCGTCCCCGGTCTCGGCGACGATCTCGATGCCCGGGTCGGTGGCGAGCACCGCGCGCAGTCCCGCGCGGATCATGGGCTCGTCGTCGGCGAGCAGCACCCGGATCGGTGCGGTGGTCATCGGCGGCTCCTGTCGGTCGCTCGGTACGGAGGTAGTGGGGAAAGGGAGTTGCGGCGGGAACGCGGGACGTGGAAGGCCGGAAGACAGGGCTTCAGGAGACGAGCACGTCCCGCGAGACCAGCCGGGAGTCCTGGAAGCAGAGCCGGTAGGCATCGCCGGCCCGGTCCACGAACAGCTGGGCGGTGATGGCGTAGTACGCGCACGAGACCCCTTCCCCCGGCGGCGGCGCGGGCGTCGCCGGCCCGCTCGGCGGGCGGTACGGCAGCCGGTGGCCCGGCAGCAGACGCTCGACGGAGGCCTGGTCCTGCCCCATCTGGAGGGCGGCGTAGACCTCCGGGTCCAGCACCGACAGGCTGACCACGTAGAGCGTCCATACTCGCAGCGCCACGGTCAGCAGTACGGCCGTCCCCAGCGGGACGAGCACCACGGCGGCCAGCGTACGGCCCACCCTGCGCCGCGCCCGTCGCAGCTCGCGCACCGGCGACGACGGGGCGGCGGGCGGCAGCGGGACGGGCCCGACAGCGCGGCGCGGCAGAGTGGCCGCGACCTCGAACCCGCCGTCCGGGCGGGCCCCGTGGGCGAAGGTGCCGCCCGCGAGCCGGACCCGCTCGGCCAGCCCGACCAGGCCGCGGCCACCGGTGGGCGGCACGGCAGGCGTCGAGGCGGACCTTCCCGCGGGTGCGGCGGACGTGCCGACGAACGCTCCGGTGAACGTTCCGGTGGGCGTTGCGCCGCGCGGGGTTGACGCAGGTGCCGAGCCCGTCGCCCGGGCGACGGTGAGCGCGGGCGCAGATGCAGGCATGGGCGCGGGCACAGGCCCGGGGCCGTTGGCCACCCGGAGGCAGGCGCCGTCGGCCGAGTACGCCACCTCCACGGTGACGGCCGCTCGCGGTGCGTGCTTGGCGGCGTTGGTCAGCGCCTCCTGCACCACCCGGTACGCGGCGTGCTCGGTGGCGCGCGGGAGCCCGTCCGGCTCACCGGTGATCTCCGAGCGGACGTCCAGGCCGGCGGCGGCCGCCTCGGCGACCAGGTGCGGGATGTCCGAGTCGGCCGGTCCGTGGGCCGCGCGGGCGGCGGCGCCGCTCTCGTCCCCGTCGCGCAGGATGCCGATCACCTCGCCGAGCCGGTCGACGGCGGCGGCCGCGCCCGCCCGGATCTCCTGGACGGCCTCCCGGTGGGGCGGGGCCAGGTCGGGGGCGAGCTTGAGGGCCCCCGCGCGCAGGGCGATCAGGCTGAGGTCGTGGCCGAGGGCGTCGTGCATATCCTGGGCGATCCGGGCCCGTTCGCGCAGTCGGGCCTGCTCGGCGACGAGTTGCTGCTCGCGCTCCAGCCGCTCGGCCCGCTCCCACCCGGCGCGCACGAGTTCCTGCGACTGCCGCCAGAACCGGCCCAGCAGCCAGGGGCCCATCCCGGTGCTCACGGCGAGCGCGACGAACCGCAGCCCCAGGACGATCCAGGAGGGCACCGCCCCGACCACCAGTACCCCGGCCGCGACCAGCACGGCGAACACCACCGCCGCCGGCCGCACCCGTTCCATCCGCAGCCCGGCCAGGAAGGAGAACCCGATCGCCGGCAGCGCCCACCAGAGGCTCGTGACACCGAGCCCGATACACACCGACGCCACCACGGGCAGCGCCGCCCCACTCATCCGCATGCCCACGACCCTACGAGGGCCGCCGCCGCACCGGATCTGTCGAAAGTCATGCCCGAGGCGCTCCGCCCGGCGCCCCGAGCCCCATTCCCCGGCCCCGAAAAATAGTAGCCATGGACATAGTAGCTATGTACTGTATTCGCCGTGAGTTCAACAGCTGAGGGCGCCACCGCAGGATTCCTGGTCTGGCGCCTGTCGATGAAGTGGCGGGTGGCGGTCGACCGGGCGGTCGCGCCGCTGGGTCTGACGCACGCCCAGTACGCGGTGCTGGCCTCCCTGTACGGCATGTCGCGCTCCGGGCTGCGCCCCAGCCAGCGCCGCCTCGCCGACCACACGGGTCTCGAAGCGCTCTACGTCTCCAAGCTCGCCCGCGCCCTGGAGGCCGCCGGGCTGGTGGCCCGCACCCGGGACCCGGACGACCCGCGCGCCATGCAGCTGTCGCTCACCGAGCAGGGCGGCGACGTCACCCGCCGCGCGATCACGGTGGTCCAGGGCCTCCTGGACCAGCTGCTGGCGCCACTCGGCGGCCAGGACAGCCCCCGCGCCCGGGAGTTCACCCGCGAACTGGCCGCCCTGCTCGACGCACCTCTGGATCCGCCGCACGCCGAGACCGTCGAGAACGCCGAGGAGCCGTCATGACCACCGCCACCGCGCCCGACACCGCCACCAACACCGCCACCACGGCCAACGCCGCACCGGCCACGGCCCCCACGGCCCCCACGGCCCCCACAGCCCCCACCGCCGTCAACGGCCGGGTCATCGCCCTGGCCCACTACGCGGCGCGCGCCCTCCTGGAGGGCGTGCTGGACCGCCACGGAGCCACCTTCCACCAGAGCGTGACGCTCCGGGTCGTCGCGGTCGCGGGCGGCTCCATCGCCCGGGACGCGCTCGTCCGCGACGTCACCGGGTCGCTGAAGGCCGAGGAGTCGGTCGTCCACGGCGTGATCGGGGAACTGACCTCCGCCGGGCTGCTCTCGCAGGACCCGGCGGAGGCGTCCCGGCTGCACCTCACGGCGGCCGGCCGCGAACTGTACGAGCGCACCACCACCGAGGCCGCCGGGATCACCGCCCGCCTGTACGCCGGCATCCCGGCCGAGGACCTCGCCGTCGCGGGCCGCGTCCTGGCGCTGGTCACGGAGCGCGCGAACGCCGAACAGGCCCGCCCCTGACGCCCCGTACGGTCGCCGGAACAGTCGGCCGTCGCGACGGTCCGCCGTCCCGACCGCCCGACTGCTCCGGCTGTTCCGACGACTCGGGTGAGACCGCCCTACGCCCGTGAGATAAAGGTTGGACGCATTCGAACGGGGGGAAGGTGACGGCATGGTCTTCGTCACGGTGTTCCTGGTCGCGCTCGTCGGCGCCATCGTCGGTGCCACGGCCTTCCTGGTACTCCGGGAACGCGCGCGGCGGCACCAGTCCGACAACGCCGAGGGAATGCTGATCGAACAGCACCGGACGGCTCACGCCACGCGTATGCGGGCGACGTACTCCAGCGTGTCCGTCCACCACGGGAACGGTGTGATCGGCGACGAGGGGAACCACCACCGCTCCTGACCGCTCACGGCCCGGCTACCAGCTCAGCGGCACAGGGCGACTATCACCTCAGCGGCACAGGGCGGCGTCGACGACGCCTTCGAGGTGCCGGGTGACGGCGTAGTCGGCCGGGATGGTGGTCATCGCGATGTTCACGGCACGGCCGTCGTCGGTGGCGCCGCCCCGGGTCTCGTAGCCCGGGATGTCGCCGCCGTGCCCCCAGTAGACCCCGCCGCAGGTGAGCGTCCGGCTGAAGATGCCCAGTCCGGCGGCCATGCCGTCGCCGACCGGGACGGTGGTGCGCATCTGGGCGAGTTGGGCCGCGGGCAGCAGGCGGTCCGGGACCAGCAGTTCGGTGAAGAAGCGGTTGAGGTCCGAGTTGGTGGAGATCATCTGCCCGGCTGCCCAGGCCGCCGACGGGTCCAGCTCCGTGAAGTCGGCCAGCGGCGCGTCGGCGGAATCCCTGCGGTAGCCCTTGGGGTGGGCCTCCCGGATCGTCCGGTCGCCCACGGCCGGGAAGTAGGTGTGCCGCAGCCCGATGCGCCGGATGATCCGCCGGTCGATCTCCTCGGCGATCGGCCGGCCGGTCACCCGCTGGACGATCAGGCCGGCCAGCACGTAGTTGGTGCTGCTGTAGCCGAACTTCTCCCCGGGCGCGAAGGCGGGCTTCTGGCCAAGGGCCATGTCCAGCAGCTCCCGGGGCTCGAAGTACCGGGTCCGCAGGGCGGTTTCCTCCAGCAGCCCCTCGTAGTCGGGCAGTCCGCTGGTGTGCTGGAGCAGCTGCCGGACGGTGATGCCGTGCCCGTCGATGCCCTCGCCGCGAACCAGGCCGGGGAGGTAGGTGTCGACGGAGGCGTCGAGGTCGACCTTCCCCTCCCCGACCAGCTGGAGCACGACGACGGCGGTGAAGGTCTTGGTGTTGCTGCCGATCCGCACCTGCCCGTCGACGGGGACCTTGGCGCCGGTGGCCAGGTCCCCCACCCCCGCGGTGTAGTCGCGGGTCCGGCCGCGCCCGTCCCGGACGGTCGCGAGCGCGGCGGGTATCCCGTCCGTCCGCACCAGCGCGTTCAGTCCCTGCTGCACGGCGTCCGAGGAGGCCGCGGCCGACGTGGCCGTCGGGGCCGCCGGTGCCGCCATGGCGGACGGTGCCGACGCCCCGACGGCCGCGACGGCCCCGACGGTCGAGAGCGTGAGGGCGAGTGCCATGTGGCGGATGCGCGAACGACGCACGGGTCAGCTCCTGTGGAATCGTGGGGGGTAGGAAACCCCCGGTCACGATCGCCAGTCTGTCCGCGCGACGGCCGACCGACCTCCCCCGATCGAGGGAGCACCTTTCCCTCCCGACTCCCCTCCGACGACTCCCCTCCGACGCCCCTCCGACATCAGGGCCGAGCGGGCCCGCGCAGCGGCAGCGTCCGGCTGTAGACGACGCTCGTGGTGGTGCTGCCGAAGCCGGCCAGCTCGTCCACCAGGGTCTCCAGGTGCTCCATGGAGGTCGCCGCCACCTTGAGGGCGTAGCAGTCGTCGCCGGTGGTCCGCAGGCACTCCAGGACCTCCCGCCGCTCGGCGAGCAGTCGCCGCAGCGGCTCGTGCCGGTTGCCCGGGTACTTCAGCCGGACGACGGCGAGCACCGGGTAGCCGACCTTCGCCAGGTCCACCGTCGCGTGGTAGCCGGTGATGACGCCCAGCGACTCCAGGTTCCGCACCCGTTCCGTGGTCGCCGACGGGCTGAGGGACACCCGCCGCCCCAGCTCGCTGAGCGAGACGCGGGCCTCCTGTTGCAGCTGTTCGATGATCGCCCAGTCGGTGTCGTCAAGATTCGCGGCCATGGCGCGAATCTACCGGGAAATCCCCGGCGATCCGCAGGTGACAGAGGGAGGATGCCGTTCCGTCCGCCATGATCACGGGGATAGCCTCGATCCATGCAACTTGGCCTCAACGTACCGAACTTCGGCCCCGGGACCGACCCCGGCGTGCTGCGCGAGTGGGCCCGGACCGCGGAGGGCCTCGGCTTCGACCTCCTCATGGTGTCGGACCACGTCGCGGTGACCCCGGACGTGGCCGAGCGGTACCCGGAGCCGTTCTACGAGCCGTTCACCACGCTGTCCTGGCTCGCCGGGACCGCCCCCGGCCTGCGGCTGGGCACGACCGTCCTCGTCCTGCCCTACCGGCACCCGCTGCTGGTGGCGCGGACGGCGAGCACGCTCGACCAGCTCAGCGGCGGCCGGTTCGTCCTGGGCGTGGGGATCGGCTGGGCGCGCCGGGAGTTCGAGGCCCTCGGCGTGCCGTTCGGCGCCCGCGGCAGACTGACCGACGAGTGCCTGGCCACGCTGCGGGACACCTGGGCGGGCGATTCGGGCCACCGGCCGGTACCGGTGTGGGTCGGCGGCCACAGCGAGGCGGCGCTGCGCCGGGCGGTCCGGTTCGGCGACGCCTGGCACCCGCTGCGGCTCCCCGTCGCCCGGATGCGGTCGGTCCTGGCCGAGCACCCGCTGCCGGGGTTCGCCCCCCGCATCGCCCTGCGGCTGACCACCGCGCCGGTCGACGACCCCGAACGGCCCGCCGGCGTCGGCACCCTCGACCAGGTCCTCGACGACCTGCGCCAGTTGCGCGACCTCGGGGCCGAGACCGTCGTGTTCGACCCCTACCACGGCGATCCGGAGGACACCCGTCGTCCGCGGCAGGCCTGGCGGACCCTCACCACCGTCGCCACCCACTGGAGGACCGCGTGATCACCGAAGCCGACGAGGCCCTGCTGCGCCGCGCCATCGCCCTCGCCGCCCACGCGGTCGCCCTGGGCGACGCCCCGTACGGCTCGCTGCTGGCCGGCCCGGACGGCGAGGTCCTCGCCGAGGCCCACAACACCGTCCGGCGCGACGACGACATCACGGCCCACCCCGAACTGAAGCTCGCCCGCTGGGCCGCCCGCGAACTCACCCCGGACACCGCCGCGCGCACCACGATGTACACCAGCTGCCAGCCCTGCGGCATGTGCGAAGGGGGCATCCTCCGCTCCGGCATCGGCCGGGTCGTGTACGCGCTCGCCACCGAGCAACTCGTCGAGCTCAACCCCGACTCGGGCGCCTGGCCGACGGTGCCGACGGACGGCCCCGCCCTGCCCGAGGAGGCCCGGGCCCCGGTGGCGGCCTACTACCGGCGCACCTGACCACCGGCCCCGCACCGAATCCGCTCCCGGCCGCCCGCACTCCGGCGAGGAATGTCAGTGGCACCGGGGACACTCGGTGGCCCGCGCCGTCGAGCAGGAGAGCCCGCACATGCCGATCCACATCGCCGGCCGTCGCCGTACGGCGGCCGCACTGACCGCCGCGTTCCCCGGCGCGGAGATCATCGACGTCACCTCCAGGGCGCCGGACCCGTGGGTGCGGCTGAGCCCGTTCTACCCGCACGGCGGCATCCCGGTCCCCTACGGCGACGGCGCGACCAGCCAGTCCGTGGAGGGGATCTGGCAGGCCCTCAAGGTCTTCCGGGACGCCGATGTCGACCCCGCCAAGCTGCGCGTCACCTCGATGAAGGGCCTCAAGCGGACGGTGCGCCGCTTCGGCCCCGTCCAGGGCCACCGGACCGGCCTGCACGGCGACCGGCTCCTGGACTACGAGACGGCCCGCCGCCGGATCTACCTGCCGGCCTACCGGTGGGTCCTCGAACACCGCGCCGCCGACCTGGTCGAGCGGCTCCGGGAGAAGGGCGAGGTCGTGCTCCTGGACTACACCACCAACGGCGACGTCGCCGACCCCAGCAGCCCGCTCTCCCACGCCGCGCTCGTCCGGCTGTACGCGGAGGGCCGCTGGCCCGCCGAGGACGGCACGGACCCGCACCCCGGGTAACCCCGGGGTGGGCGGTGGAGCACCGAAGCCGTGCCGCCGGAGGGTGGGCTGATGATCATTCACTGAGTAGGGTGAATCACCGGACCGTGGGCAGCCGTTCGCACGCCGCCCTCGCGCGTCCGCAGGTGACCGCCGGCGCCTGCCACGCACGAAGCAGTCCCCGCGGCCGGCCAGTGCGGCGCAGGGGACCGGAAAGTGAGCAGTAGACAGATGCAACCCACCTTCGTCCTGGTCCACGGGGCTTTCGCGAACTCCTTCTCCTTCGCGCCGCTCCAGGCCGAACTCGGCCTCCTCGGACACCGTTCCGTCGCCGTCGACCTCCCGGGGCACGGCTTCGCCGCGACGTACCCCCGGGCCTACCAGGCGCCGCAGGACCTCGAAGGGCTCGCCACCGCGCCCGGCGCCATCAAGGGCGTCACGCTCGCCGACAACGTCGCGCACCTCATCGGGATACTGGAGCGGGCCAAGCGGAACGGGCCCGTCGTCCTCGTCTCCCACAGCCGCGGCGGCCTGACGGCCACCGCCGCGGCCAACCAGCGGCCCGACCTGGTCGACCGCATCGTCTACGTCTCCGCCTGGTGCCTCGTCGACCTCGACATCAACGCCTACTACGCCGAGCCCGAGATGGCCACGGCCGACGCCGCGGGGCTGATGGCGGCGCTGGTCGGGAACCCGGCCGAACTCGGTCTGCTGCGCATCAACTTCCGCACCGCCGACCCCGGCGTCCTCGCCTCCTTCAAGGCGTCCTTCCTCGCCGACGGCACGGACGACGAGTTCATGCTCTTCCTCAACACCTTCCAGCCCGACGAGAACCTCGACACCGGCACCCCCGACGACCGGGCCCGGCCCGACACCTGGGGGCGGATCCCCAGGTCGTACGTCCGGCTGGCCGAGGACGCCGGCATTCCGCTCGCCATGCAGGACCGCATGATCCGCGAGGGCGACGCGCTGACCCCGGAGAACCCCTTCGACGTCCACACGCTCCCCGGCAGCCACCTGAAGTGGCTGGTCGACCCGGCGCCGGCGGCCCGGCTCCTGGGGGACATCGCCGCGCTGCTGCCCGCCGCGTCCTGACCGGAGCCGGAGGCCGTCCGCCGCGTCGATCCCGGCGTGGGCGGACGGCCTCGCGGCCCCGACCCGCTCCGGCCCCACCCCGAGGAGGACGATGAACCCCGACGGCCCGCGGAACATCCTGGAGGTCGGCTCCCCCACCTCCGCCGCCCACCCGCCGTACGACGGGGTCCGCGCCACCGACCCGGTCCGCCTGATCCCCTACGGCTGGGTACGGCAGACCAGGCCCGGCGGCACCGTCTCTGCCGTCCTCGGCACCTGGCAGGAGGGCGCCGGCCGGGTCGAGCTCACCGTGCTCCCCGACGGCACCGCCGAGGGCCGGATCACCGGCCGGGCCGCCGTCCCGCGCCCGTCCCGCCCGCCGTTCCTGCCCGGCTGGTCCGGCGCCGACGACACCGGGCGTCCGACCGACACCTCCCCCACCCTCCTCAACGACCCGACACCCGCCTTCCTCGTCCAACTCGCCTTCCCCGAGGCGTGGTTCTGGGTCACCACGGGCGAGGACCTGGAGTCGGTCTACTGCCTCTCCGTCCCCGGCGCCTCCGCCCAGATCCAGGACGACACCTACGGCTGGACGGTCCACCAGGGCGGCCGGCCCGCCCTCTGGGACGAGATCGAGCGGCTCCTCGCCGCCTGGCAGGAGGCCGGGCGCCCCGACCTCACCGCCGTCCGGCTCCGCGTCACGGCGGACACCCAGACGGCGTGGGTACCCGGACACCCCGCCCTGCGGTGGGAAAAGCGGTTGGTCTGACCGCGCCACCGGGCTGACAATCGCCGGATGACCGACGACCAGAGTGAGTTCCGCCGGCGCCGCGCGGCCCGCATGACCTGCGAGCGCTTCCTCTCCACCGACCGCGTCCTCAGCATCCGCGAACGCCTCGCCCAACTCGCCGCCCTGGACGATCTGGACGTCCTGCCCGACTTCTACGGCATCGACGGGCCCGTGCGGCAGCTGGAGGAACGGACCGCCGCACTGCTCGGAAAAGAGGACGCGGTCTTCTTCCCCACCGGGACGATGGCCCAGCAGGTCGCCCTCCGCCACCACGCCGAACGCACCGGCAACCCGGCCGTGGCGCTGCACCCGCTCAGCCACATCGAGCGGCACGAGCGGCACGCCTACACCCAGCTCACCGGCCTGCGCGGCCTCTGGCCCACCACCGAACAGCGCCAGCCGACCCCCGGGGAACTCCACGCGGTCGGCGAGCCCTTCGGCACCCTGGTCGTCGAACTCCCGCTGCGCGACCCCGGCTACCTCCTCCCCACCTGGGACGAGCTGACCGCCCTCGTCGCCGCGGCCCGCGAGACCGGCGCCCGGGTGCACTTCGACGGCGCCCGGCTCTGGAACACCACGGTCCACTTCGACAAGCGGCTCGACGAGATCGCCGCCCTCGCCGACAGCGTCTACGTGTCCTACTACAAGGACCTCGGCGGCATCAGCGGCGCCGCCCTCGCCGGCGACAAGGCCCTCACCGCCTACGCCCGCACCTGGCGCCACCGCTACGGCGGCCAGCTCTCCCAGCAGTGGCCGGCCGCCCTCGCCGCCCTCCACGGCCTGGACACCGCCCTCCCCCGCATCCCCGCCCACATCCACCACGCCGCCACCGCCCTGACCCCGGCTCTGGCCGCCCTCCCCGGCGCCCGCCTCTACCCCGAGGTGCCACCCACCCACGAGTACCAACTCTGGCTCCCCCACCCGGCCGAGGCCCTCAACGCCGCCCACCTGGCACTGGCGGAGGAGGAGGGCATCTGGTTCGTCTCCCACTGGGAGGACGCCGCCCCCGGCCTCGCCATGGCCGAAGTCAGCCTCGGCGAACCGGCCCTGGGATGGACGGCGGACGAGGTGACGGAGGTCGGCCTGCGCTTCCTGGACATGGCCGCCAAGGCCTGACCGGGGAAGACTCGCCGGGTCACCACCCCGAGGGTGATTCACCGCGAAACGGTTCGCGGCACCCACCCCTTCATGTCAGACTGACGATATGAGCGAGATGCACGTGGGGGACCTGTCCACCGTCCGCAGCCGCGAGGAGTTGGCCGTGGCGATGGCCGACGGGGTGCGGCCGAAGTGGGTGATGTTCTGGGGGCACACCGAGCGCAAGGGCGGCGGGACCCGGCAGGAGTGCCTGAGCCAGTGGTGGCCCGGCGAGTTCACCGTCGACGGGGTCGCGTACGCCTCCGCCGAGCACTGGATGATGGCCGGCAAGGCCCGGATGTTCGGTGACGAGGAGATCGTGCGGCAGGTGCTGGCGGCCCGCACGCCCGCCGAGGCGAAGAAGCTGGGGCGGCTGGTCAAGGACTTCGACGAGAAGGCCTGGGTGGACGGCCGGTTCGAGCTGGTGGTGGCGGGCAACGTCGCGAAGTTCGGGCAGGACGAGGCGCTGCGCAGCTACCTGCTGGGCACGGGTGACCGGGTGCTGGTCGAGGCCAGCCCGGTGGACCGGATCTGGGGCATCGGGCTCGCCGCCGACGACATCCGGGCCCAACAGCCCGCCGAGTGGCGCGGGTTGAACCTGCTCGGCTTCGCCCTGATGGAGGCGCGGGCGCGACTGACCGCATGAGCGGGATCGCTCCACTGCTGGACGGGACGGTCGTGGCCTCGGCCGCCGCCGCCCTGTTCCTGGCGCCGAGGGTGCTGCGGCGGGAGGCCGGGCCCGCGCTGCGCGGGCGCTCGTACGGGCCGGAGCCGGTGCTGGCGGCCGTCGTCGCGCTGATCTACCTCAACCAGGTGCTCGTCGCGGTCTACGTGAACCGCGTCCACCACGGCGACGTCTCCTTCATCACCCGCTACCTCCAGCCCGGCTGGTTCGACGTGCCCCGCCTCGACGCCCTCGCCGCCCGCTTCCCCGCCCCGGAACTCCTCGCCCCGTCCGTCCTGCGGGTCCAGGCGTTCCTCGAACTGCCGCTGGTACTGCTGGCGTTCGTCGCCGTCGTCCGACGGCTGGACCGCGCGCTGTACGTCCGGCTGGCCCGCTCGCCGCTGGTCCCGCTGGCCGCCGCCTCGTACACGGTGGCGTTCTGCGCGGTGGAGTGGGACCTGCGGAACCCGTACACCGTGGACGACCTCGTCCTGCGTACGCTCGCGGCCTGCCTCACCCCTCCCCTGATCGCCTGGCTGGCCCGACGCGAAACCGGAGCCGAACCCGGAGCCGGAGCCGAGCCCGGCGCCGAGGCCAAGCCCGTACCCGAACCCGAACCCGCCCGCGGCCTGTTCCGCTTCGCCCTCGACCTGTGGGCGTACGGCCAGCTGATGCTGGTGCTGTACGACACCGCGCTGCTCTACAACCTCGCCCGGATCGGCGACCATCTCCCGTCCGCCGCGGCCGCGTTGGCGGTGCTCGTCGCCACCCGCACCGTCCCGCCCCGAGGCCCGCACCAGCAACCCGGCCCGTACACCGCCACCCTCGCGGGGGCGATCGGTCGGGCGCTCGCACTGTTCCTCGTCCCCGCCCTGTCGATCCGCTACGCGGAGTCCTTCGGCACTCCCGAACTCGCCGCCCTGGCAGGGCTCCTGATGATCGGCGCGGCGGCCCGCCGGGACGCGCCGCGGCTCCTGCTGCCCGCCCTGGCGGGCGCGGTGGTCGGATACGCCGTCGCAACCCTCGCGCCCGGCCCGTACTACGAGGCGACCCTCCTGCGGAGCGCGACCGGCGCACTTCTCGCAACGACCGCCCTCTGCGCGCTCCTTGACACCACTCGGGCACGACTGGTCGTGCGCTCGTAACTCCCCAGCCACATACTGTCGCCAAGATGTCACGCAGTCAGGGTCCGGATGGACAGGTTGGGGCGATCATGCGCATGCGGCCGACGGAACAACCCGCGGGCGGGCAGCCGGAGGGCGAGCTGCAGGCCGCCGAACTCCGCGCGGAGCTGGACGAATTACTCCGCGCGAGCCGCTACGCGAGCCAACGCGAACGGCGCCTGAACGAGGCGATCCGGGCCACCCCGGGCCGTCAGCGGCCGGACGGGGAGCTGCTGCGCCAGCTCGCCCAGGCCCGGACCCTGCGCGAGGGCCTGGGCGCCCGCTGCCTCCAACTCAGCGACCAGCTGGAGGCGTTGGAGAGCCGGATCCGCCACCAGCACCAGCCACCACCGCCACAGCAGCAGCACCAGCACCCCCAGCAGCAACAGCAACAACAGCCGGCCCCGCAGGCCCCGCAACCGCCGCGACAGCACCACCAGCCACCCCGGCACCAGGCCCCGCCGCCGCCCGTCCGCCCCGACCTCGGCGCCCTCACCGAGCGGATCACCGCCCTCCACCGGGCCGGCTCCCTCGCCGAGGCCACCGAGGTGATCGACACGGCCGCCGCCCGCCTCACCTCCGCCGACGCGGCGCTGCTGGTCGGCATGCTGGCCCGGTACGGCCCGACCGGCGGCTCGCTCCACCTCGCCCGCAGCATCGCCCGGACCGCGCCCGACCACTCCGTCGCCGTGCTCGCCGAGCTGCGCGAACTGGGCCTGGCCGAGGAGGCGGCCGAGGTGTTCCACGCCTTCTGGGGCTACCCGGCCGCCTCCGTGCCCGGCCTGCTCTCCGCGCTGGACCAGGCCGGACTGGCCGCCGACAGCGCGACCCTGCTCTGGGAGTGGGGGTCGGCGCCGATGCCCGAGCTGACCTCCCTGGCCGCCTGCCTCCAGCAGCACGGCCGCGCCGACGACGTCCGGACGCTGCTGCGCCAGGCCGCCGGCCGCTCCACCGCCGACCTCGCCGCCCTCGCGACCGGACTGCCGCCCGCACTCGCCACCCTCCTGCTGGGCGAACTGGCCGTCCTGCGCCCGCCCGCCGAGGTGGTCGGGCTGGCCACCGCCCTGGACGGCGCGGGCAACTCCGAGCTGTACGCGCAGCTGCTGGCCGCGCTGCTCGCCGACGAGGCCCGCCACCGCACCACCCTCGCCGCCCTGCGCACCGCCGGCCTGCCGACCCGCCCGCCCGCGGCCCCGCGCTCCCGCTGGGGACGCCGGTAGCGGCAGCACCGGCAGGCGGCCCGAGGACAGGACCGAGGGCGGGGCCGAGGACAGGGCCGAGGGCAGGACTGCGGGCAAGCGCAGGAGGCGCGCCAAGGGACCCGCGAAGCCCCCGGAACAGCAAGGAGCCCCCGCCCGCCCCACCAGGGCGGACGAGGGCTCCCCGAGCGAAGCTCGGCCACCCGCTGCTAGCAGCCGATCAGCCGCGCGCCCAGGTACGCCTTGACCTGGTCCAGCGACACGCGCTCCTGCGACATGGTGTCGCGGTCGCGGACGGTCACCGCGTTGTCCTCGAGGGTGTCGAAGTCGACCGTGACGCAGAACGGCGTGCCGATCTCGTCCTGGCGGCGGTAGCGCTTGCCGATGGCGCCGGCGTCGTCGAACTCGACGTTCCACGCGGTGCGCAGGTCGGCGGCGAGGCCGCGGGCCTTCGGGGACAGGTCGGCGTTGCGCGACAGCGGCAGGACGGCGACCTTGACCGGGGCCAGACGCGGGTCGAGCCGCATGCCGACGCGCTTCTCCATGACGCCCTTGGCGTTCGGCGCCTCGTCCTCGAAGTAGGCGTCGATCAGGAAGGCCAGCATGGCGCGGTTGAGGCCCGCCGCCGGCTCGATGACGTACGGGAAGTACCGCTCGCCGGACTCCTGGTCGAAGTACTTCAGGTCCTGGCCGGAGGCCTCGCTGTGCACCCGGAGGTCGTAGTCGGTGCGGTTGGCGACGCCCTCCAGCTCGGAGAACTCGCTACCGCCGAAGTTGAAGCGGTACTCGATGTCCACCGTGCGCTTGGCGTAGTGGGAGAGCTTCTCCTTCGGGTGCTCGAAGAAGCGCATGTTCTCGGTGCGCAGGCCGAGGCCGACGTACCAGTCCCAGCGCTGCTGGAGCCAGTACTCGTGCCACTGCTCGTCCTCGCCCGGCTTGACGAAGAACTCCATCTCCATCTGCTCGAACTCGCGGGTCCGGAAGATGAAGTTGCCGGGGGTGATCTCGTTGCGGAAGCTCTTGCCGGTCTGGGCGATGCCGAACGGCGGCTTCTTGCGCGAAGTGGTCTGGACGGCCTTGAAGTTGGTGAAGATGCCCTGGGCGGTCTCGGGGCGCAGGAACGCCAGGCCGCTCGCCTCCTCGGTGACGCCGAGGTGGGTCTTCAGCATGCCCGAGAAGTCCTTGGGCTCGGTGAACTGGCCCTTGGTGCCGCAGTCGGGGCAGTTGACGTCCTTGAGGCCGTTCGGCGGCGGGAAGCCGTGCTTGGCCTCGTACTTCTCCTCCAGGTGGTCGGCCCGGTGGCGCTTGTGGCAGGAGAGGCACTCGGTCAGCGGGTCGTTGAAGGTGGCGACGTGGCCGGAGGCCTCCCAGACCTCGCGGGCGAGGATCACCGACGAGTCGAGTCCGACGACGTCCTCGCGGGCCTGCACCATCGCGCGCCACCACTGGCGCTTGATGTTCTCCTTGAGCTCGACGCCCAGCGGCCCGTAGTCCCAGGCGGCACGCGTGCCGCCGTAGATCTCGCTGCAGGGGTAGACGAAGCCACGGCGCTTGCTCAGGCTGACGATCGTGTCGATCTTGTCGGCGGCCACAGTGCTCTCTTCAGTACGTACGGCACGGTCAGGGCACGGCTGGTTGCGCGTACCCGAATACCTCAGGTTACCGGCCATACGGGTACGTGATTCAAATCGGTATCGTCCGGCCGCTCCCACCCTCCGTCACCTCTCGTTCACCCGTCCGAGTGATTTGACAATCATTTCCATGTGAGATGAGAATGATTGTCATGATGATCGGACTGCCTCGACTCGGACTCTCCCGCCGCACCCGCCGCTCCATAGCCCTCGGCACCACCGCGCTCGCCGCCTCCCTCGCCCTCACCGCCTGCGGAGGCAGCAGCAGCGCCGACAGCGGCGGCGGCCGGCTGAAGGTCGTCGCGTCCTTCTACCCGATGGAGTTCCTGGCCCAGCAGATCGGCAAGGAGCACGTCGCGGTCACCGACCTGACGGCCGCCGGCGTCGAGCCGCACGACCTGGAGCTCACCGCCAAGCAGGTCGGCACGGTCCAGAAGGCCGACGCGATCATCTACCTCAAGGGCCTCCAGCCCACCGTCGACCAGGCCGTCGCGCAGTCGTCCAGCAAGCACAAGATCGACGCCACCGCCGCCAGCCCGCTGGTCGACCACCACCTCGACGAGGACACCGAGGCCGGGGGCGCGGCCGACGGGGCCCACGGGGCCGACGGCCACAAGCACGAGGACGCGGCCGGCGACCCGCACATCTGGCTCGACCCGACCCGCTACGCGGCGATCGCCAAGAGCGTCGGCGACGAGTTCGCCAAGGCCGACCCGGCGCACGCCGAGGACTACCGGAAGAACACCGACGAGCTGGTCGGCAAGCTCACCGCGCTCGACCAGGAGTTCCGGGACGGGCTGAAGGACGCCGGGACCCGGACCTTCGTCACCAGCCACGCCGCCTTCGGCTACCTCGCCGAGCACTACGGCCTCACCCAGGTCGCCATCAACGGCGTCGACCCGGAGTCCGAGCCCACCCCGGCCCGCCTCGCCGCGGTGCAGAAGGCCGCCAGGGACAACGGCGTCACCACCGTCTTCTTCGAGACCCTGGTCAGCCCCAAGCTCGCCGACACCGTCGCCAAGGACCTCGGCCTCAAGACCGCCGTCCTGGACCCGCTGGAGGGCGTCAAGGACCCCGCCAAGGACGACTACCTGACCGTCATGAAGCAGAACCTGGCCAACCTCCAGGCCGCCCTCGGCGCCCCGGCCGGAACCGCCGGAGCTGCTGGCACCGCCGGCACCACCGGCACCGCCCCGACCGCGCCCGCCACGGCCGACGCCACCACCCCCGCCCCCGCGAACTGACGGGACCGAGCACCATGACCGACCCGATACCCCCGGCCGTCCGCCTCCGTGACGCCGTCGCCTCGCGCGGCGGCCGGCCGGTGCTGCGCGGCGTCGACCTCACCGTCCGCCCCGGCGAGGTCGTCGCCCTGCTGGGCGCCAACGGCTCCGGCAAGTCGACCACCGTCAAGGCCGTGATCGGCTCCGTCCCGCTGGAGCGGGGCACCCTGGAGCTGTTCGGCACCCCGTACGGCTCCTTCCGCGCCTGGCACCGGATCGGGTACGTCCCGCAGCGCACCACCGCCGCCTCCGGCGTCCCCGCCACCGTCCGCGAGGTGGTCTCCACCGGACGGCTGCCGCAGCACCGGCTGCTGCCCTTCCGCCGCCGGGACCGCGAGGCGGTGGACCGCGCGCTGGCCGCCGTCGGCATGCTGGAGCGCGCCGGGGACGGCGTGGCCGACCTGTCCGGCGGCCAGCAGCAGCGGGTGCTGATCGCCCGCGCCCTGGTCGGCACCCCCGACCTGCTGATCATGGACGAGCCGATGGCCGGCGTGGACGCCACCAGCCAGCAGGTGCTCGCGGACACCCTGCGCGCCGAGGTCGGCCGCGGCGCCTCCGTCCTCCTCGTGCTGCACGAACTCGGGCCGCTGGAGCCGCTGATCGACCGCGCCGTGGTGCTGCGGGACGGCTGCGTCGCCCACGACGGCCCGCCCGTGCCCAACACCGGGCTGCACGCGCTGCCCGGCCACGACCACGTCCACCCGCACGCCGACCTGACCCCGCCGAGGCTGCTGGCATGACCGAGATGCTCTCCTACGACTTCATGCAGCGGGCCCTGCTCGCCGCCGTCCTGGTCGGGATCACCGCCCCGGCCGTCGGCATCTACCTGGTGCAGCGCCGCCAAGCGCTGATGGGCGACGGCATGGGCCACGTCGCGATGACCGGCGTCGGCCTCGGCTTCATCTTCCAGACCAGCCCGGTCTGGATGGCCGTGCTGGTCTGCGTGCTCGGTGCCGTCACCATGGAGCTGGTCCGCTCGCGCGGCAACCAGCGCGGCGACATCGCCCTCGCGATGCTCTTCTACGGCGGCATGGCCTGCGGCAAGCTGCTGGTCTCGATGTCCGCCCAGGCCGGGGCCGGCTCGCTGGAGAGCTACCTGTGGGGCTCGATCCTCACCGTCGCCCCCGCCGACCTGGCCACCATCGCGGTGCTCGGCGCGGTGGTCGTCGCGGTCACCGTGGGCCTGCGCCGCCAGCTCTTCGCGATCTGCCAGGACGAGGACTTCGCCCGGGTCACCGGTGTGCCGGTGCGCACCCTCAACCTGCTGCTCGCGGTGATGGCCGCGGTCACCGTCACGGTCGCCATGCGCGTCGTCGGGCTGCTGCTGGTCAGCGCGCTGATGGTGGTCCCGGTGGTCGCCGCCCAGCAGCTCACCCGGTCCTTCGCCGCCACCCAGGCCGCCTCGATCGCGCTCGGCGTGGTCGTCTCGCTGGCCGGCGTCACCGGCTCCTACCACCTGGACGTGCCCTCCGGCCCGGCCATCGTGCTGCTCGCCATCGCGGTCTTCGCGGTGTTCAGCCTGCTCGCCGCGCCGCTCGCCCGGCGGCGCCACCGCGGCACCGGCGAACACGGGCCGAAGGTGTGCGACGTCGAACTGCCGGAACAGGCCTCCGGCGAACCGTCCGGCACGACCACACCTGAGGGGCGGGCGGGGCTGGCACAATGATGTGCGAGACGCCCACGACCCCAGGAGGACCCACGGTGACCACCGCAGGCCCGTCGCCGCGCGCCCGCTCGACCCGGCAGCGAGCCGCCGTCTCGGCGGCCCTGGACGAGATCGCGGACTTCCGCAGCGCGCAGGAGCTCCACGACCTGCTCAAGCACCGCGGGGACTCCGTCGGTCTGACCACGGTCTACCGCACGCTCCAGTCGCTCGCGGACGCCGGCGAGGTGGACGTGCTGCGCACCGCCGACGGCGAGGCGGTCTACCGCCGCTGCAGCAGCGGGCACCACCACCACCTGGTCTGCCGGCACTGCGGCGCGACCGTCGAGGTGGAGGGTCCCGCGGTGGAGCGCTGGGCCAACTCGGTCGCCGCCGAGCACGGCTTCAGCGACATCGCGCACACCCTGGAGATCTTCGGGACCTGCGCGGAGTGCGCCAAGAAGGTCTGAGGCTCGTCCGCGCGCGCGTACGGCGAAGGGGACCCACCGGGCAGATCCCGGTAGGTCCCCTCCGTCGTACGCACCCGTCAGCGCGGGGACGGCACCGGCGCGCCGACCTCGTTCGGGATCGCCCCGCCGAAGCGCCGGTCGCGCATCGCGTACTGCTCGCAGGCGCGCCACAGGTCGCGGCGGTCGAAGTCCGGCCAGAGCACGTCCTGGAACACGAACTCGGCGTAAGCCGACTGCCAGAGCAGGAAGTTGGAGGTGCGCTGCTCCCCGCTGGGGCGCAGGAACAGGTCCACGTCCGGCATGTCCGGGTGGTACATGTACTTGGCGAGGGTCTTCTCGCTGACCTTCTTCGGGTCGAGCTTCCCGGCCGCGACGTCCAGGGCGAGCGCCTGCGCCGCGTCGGCGAGTTCGGCCCGGCCGCCGTAGTTGACGCACATGTAGAGCGTGACGGCGTCGTTGTCCTTGGTCTGCTCCTCGGCGACCTGGAGCTCCTGGACGACGCTCTTCCACAGCTTGGGCATCCGGCCGGCCCAGCGGATCCGCACGCCCATCGCGTCCATCTCGTCGCGGCGGCGGCGGATGACGTCCCGGTTGAAGTTCATCAGGAACTTCACCTCGTCGGGCGAGCGCTTCCAGTTCTCGGTGGAGAACGCGTACAGCGAGATGTTCCTGACCCCGAGCTCGATCGCGCCCTTGAGGACGTCCAGCACCACGGACTCGCCGACCTTGTGGCCCTCGGTGCGGGGCAGTCCGCGCTCCTTGGCCCAACGGCCGTTGCCGTCCATCACGATGGCGACGTGGTCGGGGACCAGCTCGCCGGGGATCTTCGGGGGCTGTGCGCCGCTGGGGTGGGGGGTCGGGGGGACGTACGTCCTCTGCTTGCCGCCGCCGAAGAGCCGTCGCGCTGCCATGTGCTCACTTCTCCACGTATCTCATCGAGCGGATGCCCCGCTCCAGGTGCCACTGCAGATAGGCCGCGACCAGGCCGCTGCCCTCCCGCCAGTACCGCGGCTCGCAGGCGTCGGCCGTCTGCCAGTCCCCTGACAGCAGCGCCCCGAGCAGTACCAGTGTCTCAGGGGAGGGTACGGCACATCCGGGCACTCGGCAGTCGCCGCAGAGCACCCCGCCCGCGGGGAGGGAGAAGAAACGGTTCGGCCCCTCCAGGCCGCATTTGGCGCAGTCGGTGAAGCTCGCGCCGTACCCGTTCACCGCGAGCGAGCGCAGCAGGAAGGCGTCCAGCACCAGGTGCGACTCGTGCACCCCGGCCGCCAGCGTGCGCAGCCCGCCGACCAGCAGCAGGTACTGCTGGACGGCCGGTTCGCCCTCGTTCTCGGCGAACCGCTCGGCCGTCTCCAGCATCGCGGTGCCGGCCGTGTAGCGGCCGTAGTCGGTGACGATCGAGCCGCCGTACGGGGCGATCGTCTCCACCTGGGTGCAGAGCGGCAATCCGCGGCCGAACAGCTCACTCCCCCGGCTGAAGAACTGCACGTCCACGTGCGAGAACGGCTCCAGCCGGGCGCCGAACTTGGACTTGGTCTTCCGCACCCCGCGCGCGACCGCCCGCACCTTGCCGTGCTGGCGGGTCAGCAGGGTGATGATCCGATCGGCCTCGCCGAGCTTCTGCGCCCGCAGCACGACGCCGTCGTCCCGGAAAAGACTCATGGGGACCATTCTCCCCCACCCGCCCCCGGCTCCGGACGGCCCCGCCCGCCCGCACCGGGCTCCGGACAGCCGTGTTGCCCGCACCGGCGGTCGTGGGGGAGACCACGGCGGTGCGGGTCACGGCGGGCCCGGGGTGGGGAGGCCAGGCCCGTTGTGGGGGATTCCGAGGTGGTCTGAGGTGGTCCGCGGATCTTCGGAGGTGGACGGTACGGAGAGGCGGTCGCTACTGGTACGGCGTCCTGGTCGCCGCCTCCAGCAGCGCCCCGACCCGGGACCGCGGCAGGTCCAGGCAGCGCCCGACCGCGGCCAGCGCCTCGCGCTCCTGCGGCAGGTAGCGGCCGTCCGCCAGCGCGATCGCCGCGCCCTGCAGCAGCAGCCGCTCGCGGCCGGAGTGGGCCAGGTGCGGGGTGAGCGGTTCGACCACGGCGTGCAGTTCGACGGCCAGGCCGCCGGCCTCCGCCAGCCCCCGGCCGGGCGGCGCCTCCAGGTCGTGGGCGTGGTAGAGCTCGCCGCCGAGCCCGGAGAGCGCGGCGAGCGCGGCCAGCACCTGGGCCTCGCCGCAGTCCTCGAACCCGGCCTCGCGGACCGCCGCGCAGGCCGCCTCGCGGGCCGCCCGGTGGGCGGTGCCGCCGGCCGCGAGCATGGCCAGCGCGATGGTGTACTGGGCGTCCCGCAGCATCGCGCCGAGGCGCACGCAGGTGGGCTGCTCCAGGCTCTCGACGCCGTACCGGCCGTGGCAGCTGGTGCACTGCACGCTGCCGAGCACCGGCCCGAGCGGGACCACCGGGGTCCCCAGCAACCGCAGCCACCGCCGGCCGTGCTGCCGGCGGTAGTTGCGGTCCCCGCCGCAGCCCGGGCAGAAGAAGTCACCGAGAACGTCAGTCCGCCACCGCGGGCGAACACCCCACAACCTGGTCACGGCGCCACTCCCCAGACATGGCAGGCGGCCTGCTCGACTATGGGCAGGTCACGCGACCGGACACCGAGGCCGTCCCACCGACCCGGCTTTCCGGTGGATCGATGTTGCCACGGTTACCGGCACGTGTCAGTACCTCGAACGGCTTCCGATTCGAAAAAATGTGGCGCAGGCCACAATCCGGGGCGGGGACGACGAAGGGCCGCCCCATGGGACGGCCCTTCGCATACCACCCGTTCGAATTAGCCGCGCTGCGAGCGGTTGACGGCGCTGATCATGGCCTTCAGCGAGGCCAGCACGGTGTTGCCGTCGATGCCCACACCCCACAGCACCTTGCCGTCCACCGCGCACTCCACGTACGCGGCGGCCTGGGCGTCGCCGCCCTCGCTCAGCGCGTGCTCGGCGTAGTCCAGGACGCGTACGTCCACGCCGATCCGGGCCAGCGCGTCGGCGAAGGCCGAGACCGGGCCGTTGCCGGTACCGGTCAGGGTCACCGGGACGCCGTCCACCCGGGCCTCGGCGGTCAGCGCGTCCCGGCCGTCCTCGGTGGTCAGGGTGCGCGAACCGCTCAGCGAGATCCGGCCCCACGGGTTGCCGGTGGTCGGCAGGTACTCGTCCTCGAAGACCCGCCAGATCTCGGCCGGGCTGACCTCGCCGCCCTCGGCGTCGGTCTTGGCCTGGATGATCCGGGAGAACTCGATCTGCATCCGGCGCGGCAGGTCCAGCTTGTGGTCGTTCT
Organism: Kitasatospora sp. NPDC057518; assembly: GCF_042802075.1. Lineage (NCBI taxonomy): Bacteria > Bacillati > Actinomycetota > Actinomycetes > Kitasatosporales > Streptomycetaceae > Kitasatospora > Kitasatospora sp. NPDC057518. The sequence goes on along the minus strand of NZ_JBHVEU010000009.1, from coordinate 11,083 downwards.
TCAGCACGTACGCCACGCCGCCCTTGCCGGACTGGCTGTTGACCCGGATGACCGCCTCGTAGGTGCGGCCGACGTCCTTCGGGTCGATCGGCAGGTACGGCACGCCCCAGGTGTGCTCCTCCAGCGGCACCCCGGCCGCCTTCGCGTCCGCCTCCAGGGCGTCGAAGCCCTTCTTGATGGCGTCCTGGTGGGAGCCCGAGAAGGAGGTGTACACCAGGTCGCCGGCGTACGGGTGGCGCGGGTGCACCTCCATCTGGTTGCAGTACTCGGCGGTGCGGCGCACCTCGTCGATGTCGGAGAAGTCGATCTGCGGGTCGATGCCCTGCGAGAACAGGTTCATCCCCAGCGTCACCAGGTCGACGTTGCCGGTCCGCTCGCCCTGCCCGAACAGGCAGCCCTCGATCCGGTCCGCGCCCGCCATGTAGGCCAGCTCGGCGGAGGCGACGGCGGTGCCGCGGTCGTTGTGCGGGTGCACCGACAGGCAGACGAACTCGCGGCGGGACAGGTGGCGCGACATCCACTCGAACTGGTCGGCCTGGACGTTCGGGGTGGCCCGCTCGACGGTGGCGGGCAGGTTCAGGATGATCTCGCGGCCCTCGCCCGGCTGCCAGACGTCCATGACGCCCTCGCAGACCTCCAGCGCGAAGTCCAGCTCGGTGTCGACGAAGATCTCCGGCGAGTACTGGTAGCCGAAGACGGTGTCGTCGCCCAGCAGCTTCTCCGCGTACTCCATCACCAGCCGGGTGCCCTCGGTGGCGATCGCCTTGGTGGCCGCCCGGTCGTTGCGGAACACCACCCGGCGGAACAGCGGCGCGGTCGCGGCGTACAGGTGGACGGTCGCCCGCGGGGCGCCGACCAGCGCCTCCACCGTCTTCTCGATCAGGTCCTCGCGGGCCTGGGTCAGCACCGAGACGGTGACGTCCTCGGGGATCGCCCCCTCCTCGATCAGCGACCGTACGAAGGCGTGGTCGGTGGCCCCGGAGGCGGGGAAGCCGACCTCGATCTCCTTGTAGCCCATGGCCACCAGCAGGTCGAACATCTTGCGCTTGCGGGCCGGCGACATCGGGTCGATCAGCGCCTGGTTGCCGTCCCGCAGGTCGGTGGACAGCCAGCGCGGCGCCTTGGTGATCACCTTCTCCGGCCAGGTGCGGTCCGGCAGGTCGACGGTGCCGAACGGCAGGTAGCGCCCGTGCCGCATGCCCGAGGGCTGCTGGCGCACCGAGGCGGCGGTGATCGGGGTGGGGCGGTCGACGAAGGGGCGGCCGGCGGGGACGGACGCGGCGGAGTTCTGCTCGGTCATGGAGGTGACTCGGCTTCCTGTGATGCGTGGTGCGGGCGGGTCGGGGGTGGTCAACACCTGGTCAACACCGACTGGCCGGCCTCTGCTGCCGCTCGCGATACACCCTTGGATCGCCGATTGCGCGCACAGCACGTTCCCCGCGGCGAGGGTGCCGGCCCCAGTGGACTACAGGCCCTCGACGCGGCAGCTAAGAAGAAGCAGCCCGTTGCGCATGATGGGCCCAGCGTAACCCAGCACCGCGCGCCCCCGAAGTGATCCGGGCCACCGTTCCACTCCTTGAGACGCCGACCGGTCGTGCCGGGGGTGGTGACAACCGGTCATCGAAGCCTCACCCTGGGCAACATGACCGCAGCAGCACCGTTCTGCACGATCGTCCCGCCGTTCGTCCTGGACCGCCTCGCCGAGGCCGGCCACGAACCCGCCGTCCACTCCCTGGCCCTCGACGCGGCGCACCGCGCGGCCCGCCTCTCCCCGGCCCCGCCCGTCGCCGCCCCCGGTCTCAACCGGGTCGTCTACGACGCCGGCCACGGCCAGCGGCTGCCCGGCCGCTCCGTGCGCACCGAGGGCCGCGCGGCCTCCTCCGACAGCTCCGTCAACCACGCCTACGACGGCCTCGGCGCCACCTTCGCGCTCTACGCCGACGTCTTCGGCCGGCACTCGATCGACGACCGCGACCTGCGGCTGGACGCCAGCGTCCACTACGGCCGCGACTACGACAACGCCTTCTGGAACGGCCACCAGATGGTGTTCGGCGACGGCGACAACGTGGTGTTCGGCGATTTCACCGCCTGCGTCGACGTCATCGGCCACGAACTCACCCACGGCGTCACCCAGTTCACCGCCGGACTGGACTACCAGGACCAGCCCGGCGCGCTCAACGAGTCGGTCTCCGACGTCTTCGGCTCGCTGGTCAAGCAGTACGCGCTGCGCCAAGCCGCCGCCGACGCCGACTGGCTGATCGGCGCCGGACTGCTCGCCCCGGGCGTCCAGGGCGTGGCGCTGCGCTCGATGAAGGCGCCCGGAACCGCCTACGACGACCCGCGGCTCGGCAAGGACCCGCAGCCCGCGCACATGCGGGACTACGTGGACACCGCCCAGGACAACGGCGGGGTGCACATCAACTCCGGCATCCCCAACCACGCGTTCTACCTGCTGGCCACCGCGCTCGGCGGCTCGGCCTGGGAGCGCGCGGGCCGGATCTGGTACGACGCCCTGACCGGGCGCACGCTGCCCGCCGACGCCGACTTCACCGCCTTCGCCCGGGCCACCGTGGCCGCCGCCAGGGCCCGCTACCCCGACGACCGGTCGGTCGTGGACACCGTCACGGCCTCCTGGGCGCAGGTCGGGGTCAGCCCGGGGTGAGCGGGGCCGCGGACGGCCCCGGGAGTACGCCTGAAGGGTGGTTGAGACCGGGTTGAGGCGGGCTTAAGGTCACGGTCCGGGAAAAGCCCGGCAAACCCCCTCCCCGGGTAGCACCATGGACACCATGCGTATCCAGGTGACCCGGACCGGCGGCTTCGCGGGGATCGTCCGCCAGGCGGAGATCGACACCGCCGACCGCACGGACGCCCCGCACGTGCACGCACTCGCCCGCGAGGCCGTCGCGGGCGGGCTGCGCGCGCCCTCGTACGGGGTGCCGGACGGCTTCCACTACGAGATCACCGTCGACGGCCGGTCGGTGTACTGCGCCGACCCGAAGCTCACCGACTCGCAGCGCGAGCTGGTCTCCCTGGTGCTGCGCGAGGGCGCGTAGCACCAGGGAGCCCACGGTCAGAGCCAGCCGTCGAGCGCCGCCAGGAAGCCGGCCGGGTCGTCCCGGTGGACGGTGTGGCCCGTGCCGGGGACGGTGCGCACCTCGAAGCCGCGGGCAGTGAGCTCCTCGGCGCTCGCCGCGTCCACCAGCATGCTGCCGTCGGCCAGGACCACCAGCGAGGGCACCGCCGGCCCGGCCGGCAGGTCCGAGCGCTGGTCGGCCAGGGCCAGCGCCGAGTCCTCGTCCCAGGCGGCCGCGGCGGCGATCTCGTCGTCCACGTCGGCCGGTTCCCAGGTCGGGCTGAGCGCCACGACCTGCTCCCGGGTGAGGTGCCGAAGCTGCGCCATCACCCGCGGGTCCATCCCGGTCTGGACGAACCGCCAGGCCGGGTCGACGTACACCGCGCGGGCCGGCTTCAGCCGCTCGACCGCGTCCGCCAGGACGATCCCGCCCAGCGAGTGGCCGATCGCGAGCTCGACGCCGGCCGGCAGGCTCTCCAGCAGGTCCTCGGCGTACGCCGCCAGGGGGTAGCGCTCCAGCGCGGTGGCGCCGGTGCCGCGCGGGCTGGCGCCGTGCCCGCGCAGGTCCACGGCGAGCACCCGGTAGCCCCTCCCCGCCAGGGCCGGGCCGACCAGCCGCCAGGTGCGGTGGTCGGACATGATGCCGTGCACCAGCACGGCCAGCCGGTCCCCGCTGCCCCACTCCCGGGTGTGCAACTCCATCGCGGTGTAACCCTTCTGACGTCGCGTACGGCCGGACCACGGCGAAGGCCCGCCCGGACGCACAACGTCCGAACGGGCCCCAGGCCTCCCGGCGGCCCGAACTCCCTCGTCGGGAGCCCGGGTTCAGAAGCCGAGCTTGCGCAGCTGCTTGGGGTCGCGCTGCCAGTCCTTGGCGACCTTGACGTGCAGGTCCAGGTAGACCGGCGTGCCGAGCAGCGCCTCGATGTGCTTGCGGGCGGTGGTGCCGACGTGCTTGAGCCGCGCGCCCTTGGCGCCGATCACGATCGCCTTCTGGCTCTGCCGCTCGATGTAGACGTTGGCGTGGATGTCCAGCAGCGGGCGGTCCGCCGGGCGGCCCTCGCGCGGGAGCATCTCCTCGACCACCACGGCCAGCGAGTGCGGCAGTTCGTCGCGCACGCCCTCCAGCGCGGCCTCGCGGATCAGCTCGGCGACCATGATCTGCTCGGGCTCGTCGGTGAGGTCGCCCGCCGGGTAGAGCTGGTCGCCCTCCGGCAGCAGCTTGGTGAGCAGGTCGGCGACCAGCTCGACCTGCTTGTCGCCGACGGCGGAGACCGGGATGATCTCGGCCCACTCGAAGCCCAGCTCGATGCCGAGCTGGTGGATGGCGATGAGCTGCTCGGCCAGGCGCTTGGAGTCGACCAGGTCGGTCTTGGTGACGATGGCGACCTTCGGGGTCTTCTTGATCCCGGCGATCTCCTTGGCGATGAACTTGTCGCCGGGGCCGATCTTCTGGTCGGCGGGCAGGCAGAAGCCGATCACGTCGACCTCGGCCCAGGTGGTGCGGACCAGGTCGTTGAGGCGCTCGCCGAGCAGGGTGCGCGGCTTGTGCAGACCGGGGGTGTCGACCAGCACGAGCTGGGCGTCCGGGCGGTGCACGATGCCGCGCACGGTGTGCCGGGTGGTCTGCGGGCGATCGGAGGTGATCGCGACCTTCGTCCCCACCAGGGCGTTGGTCAGGGTCGACTTGCCCGCGTTGGGCCGGCCGACGAAGCACGCGAACCCGGAGCGGTACGAGGAGGAAGGGGCATTCATGGGCTCCATTCTCCCTGATCACCGGAGCCCCGCCGTCCGGGCCCACCCCGCGGGGGTGTCCGGGGCGCGCTCAGCCCTTCTTCCCGGCCTTCCCGCCCTTGCCGGAGGTGGGGATCAGCGAGACCACCACCAGCACCAGCAGGAAGCCGAGCGAGCCGTACAGCCAGAGCTCGGACCCGGTCTCCTGCCACTTGCCCAGCCCCATCACGAACAGCACCAGCCCGGCGAAGAACGCCACCGCCCCCATGCCCCAGTCCCCTCACCGAGTCCACTCCCCCGGTGAGATTATCTGCAAGGCCTGGGCTTCAAGACCATGCCGTCCGACAGCGCCGTACGGGGCACGCGGCGGGGCCGCCGAAGGCCCGCCAACGGCCCCCGGCGGCCCCGTACGGGCCCCTCGACGGGCCTCAGCGCGCCTCGGCGGACACCCGCAGCGTCCCGTCCGGCCCGGCCAGCAGCACGGGCGTCCCGGCCCCGCCCAGGTCCCGTACGGCCGCCAGGTCCGTCTCGGCCGGCTGCTCCGCCTCGCTCACCACGGCCGCCGCCTCCAGCGACCGGGCGCCGCTGGCCACCGCCATCGCCACCGCCGTCTGCAGGGCGCTCAGCCGCAGCGACTCCAGGGCGACCGTCCCGGCCACGTAGGTGCGCCCGGTCTCGTCACGCACCGCGGCCCCCTCGGCCACGCCGTTGCGGGCGCGGACCGAGCGGGCCAGGGTGATGATCTTCTTGTCTTCGGGGTCGAGCTCGACGATGTCACTCATGCCGCCGAGCATAGGCACCCGGCGCCGTTCAGTGGCCGACCGGGTGGGTGGGCCCCGGGTTCGGCTTGAGGACCTTGACGAAGGTCTTCGCGGCCCCGCTCGGCCGAGCCTCCTCGCGCTCGATCCGCTGCCGCCAGTACGGGTTGTCGTGCGGCAGGTGGCCGCTCACCCGGCCGTACATGCCGAAGGTCGTCAGGACGATGCCGAAGATGAACGCGAACAGCACGTTCGACATCCGGAAGTTGAGGATGTTGGCGTCCGGCCGCCCGAGCACCGTCAGGCCGTAGAAGCCCGACAGGACGAACAGCACGCCCACCGCCATGTTGAGGTTGGACGCGAAGTTCCCGCCGACCACCGCCCCCAGCACCAGGACCGCGCCCGCCACGATGGACAGGATGCTCAGCGCCCCGTTGGTCGACAGCCCGGCGATCCGGTCGCCGTGGGTGGCCAGGAAGCCCGGCTCGCCGGCCAGCCCCAGACACCCGAACACGATCAGGAAGACCCCCCCGAGCCCCGCCCCGACCCGCCACACCATGGCGAGCCGGCGGTCGACGGTGGGCAGTTCGTCTTGCAGCTTCATGGCGACCTCCAGAGCTCGGCCATGGTCCAGCCGGGTGCCTAGCTGTAGGGGTGGCTCCCCTGCATGTGCGGCACCTCGTGCATGTAGAGCGAGCCGCACTGCTGGCAGCAGCGCAACCCGGTGCCCCACTCCTCCTCGGGCCGCGTCTCGGCGTCGTCGGACATGGTCCGGCCGCAGAGCGCCACCGACAGGTCCTCGTCCCGCACCACGTGCCAGGACTTGACTCCGCCGGCCGCCCCCTGCGGGCCGTACTCCGCGCGAAGTTTGTGCGTCATGCCCTCCATGGTCGCTCGGCGACCGCCCACCCGCTACTCGCCCGCCGGCTCCTCGGCGTCCTCGGTGCGGCGGACGGGGGCGGCGACCATCGAGCCGATCCGGTTGCGGCGGCCCGCCGAGGACTCGGCGGTCAGCAGGATGCCGGACAGGCCGCCCTCCACCGGGTCGGGCAGCGGGATCTCGCAGGAGGAGCCGGGGATCGGCACCCGGCCCAGGTGCTTGGCCAGCAGGCCGCCGACGGTCTCGACGTCCTCGTCCTCCAGCTCGATGCCGAACAGCTCGCCCAGGTCCTCCACCAGCAGCCGGGCGGTGATCCGGTACGAGCCGTCCCCGAGGTCCTCCACCGGGGCGATCTCCCGGTCGTACTCGTCGGTGATCTCGCCGACGATCTCCTCCAGGACGTCCTCGATGGTGACCAGGCCGGCCGTGCCGCCGTACTCGTCGATCACGATCGCCACGTGCGAACGGCGCTGCTGCATCTCGCGCAGCAGGTCGCCGGCCGGCTTGGAGTCCGGGACGAAGACGGCCGGCCGTATCACCGCGCCGACCTCCTCGGACTCCGCCTCCCGGTTGATGTGGGTGCGCCGCACCAGGTCCTTGAGGTAGACGATGCCGACCACGTCGTCCTCGTTGTCGCCGACCACCGGGATCCGCGAGAAGCCCGAGCGCAGCGCCAGGGTCAGCGCCTGCCGGACGGTCTTGTGCCGCTCGATCATCACCAGGTCGGTGCGCGGCACCATCACCTCGCGCACGATGGTGTCGCCCAGCTCGAAGACCGAGTGCACCATCCGGCGCTCCTCGTCCTCGATCAGGTCGTCCTTCTCGGCGAGGTCCACCAGGGCCCGCAGCTCCGCCTCCGAGGCGAACGGACCCTCCCGGTAGCCCTTGCCCGGGGTCAGCGCGTTGCCGAGCAGGATCAGCAGCCGCGGGATCGGGCCCAGCACCGCGGCCAGCGGCAGCAGCACGAAGGAGGCCGCCGTCGCGGTGGTGAGCGGGTGCTGGCGCCCGATCGTGCGCGGCGAGACCCCCACCGCGACGAAGGACACCAGCACCATCACGCCGAACGCCAGCAGGACGGCCTGCCAGGTGGGCGTCACGTTGCGCACGCACACCACGGTGACCAGGACGGCCGCCGCCATCTCGCTGGCCACCCGGATCAGGGTGGCCAGGTTGAGGTAGCGGATCGGGTCGGAGGCGACGGTCAGCAGCCGCGCGGAGCCGCGCCGACCGCTGCGCACCGCCTCCTCCGCCCGGAACCGGGAGACCCGGGAGATGCCCGCCTCGGCGCACGCGGCCAGCCAGCCGAGCACGACCAGCAGCACGGCACCGAGGATGAAGCTCGTACTCTCACCACTCACAGGGGTTCGGGCTCCGCGCTCAGTGGGTGGTGGGGGCCGGGGAGATGCCGCCGAGGCCCCGGCCCGTCCGCCAGTCGTCCAGGATGCGCTTCTGGAGGGCGAACATCTCCTCCTCTTCCTCCGGCTCCTCGTGGTCGTAGCCGAGGACGTGCAGCACGCCGTGCACGGTGAGCAGTTGCAGCTCCTCGTCCATCGAGTGCTTGGAGGGGGCCGCCAGGCCCTGCTGCTCGGCGACCTCGGGGCAGAGCACGATGTCGCCGAGCAGGCCCTGCGGCAGCTCGTCGCCCTCCTTGCCGGGACGCAGCTCGTCCATCGGGAACGACATCACGTCGGTCGGGCCGGGCAGGTCCATCCACTGGATGTGCAGCTCCTCCATCGCCGCACTGTCCACCAGGATCACGGACAGTTCGGACTGCGGGTGGATCCGCATCTTGTCCAGTGCGAAGCGGGCGACGTCGAGGATGGCTTCCTCGTCGGCCTCCCAACCGGACTCGTTGGCGATGTCGATCGACATGACGGGCTGTGTGCTCAGCTTTCGGTGCGATGGGACTGGCGGGGTGCGCGGGGCGCCGTGGCCTTGCCGGGGCGCCGCTGGGCGGGCTTGCGGTCCGCCGGGGCGGCCTCCTCCGCCTCCTGGCGGGCGTCCCAGCGCTCGTAGGCGTCCACGATCCGGCCGACCAGCTTGTGGCGGACCACGTCGGTGCTGGTGAGGACGGAGAAGTGGATGTCGGGCACGTCGGCCAGGATGTCCTGGACGACCTTGAGACCGCTGCGGGTGCCGCCCGGGAGGTCGATCTGGCTGGTGTCGCCGGTGACCACCACCCGGGAGTTGAACCCGAGGCGGGTGAGGAACATCTTCATCTGCTCGGGCGAGGTGTTCTGGGCCTCGTCGAGGATGATGAAGGCGTCGTTGAGGGTGCGGCCGCGCATGTACGCGAGCGGGGCGACCTCGATGGTGCCGGCCGCCATCAGGCGCGGGATGGAGTCCGGGTCCATCATGTCGTGCAGCGCGTCGTACAGCGGGCGCAGGTACGGGTCGATCTTCTCGTAGAGGGTGCCGGGCAGGAAGCCCAGCCGCTCCCCCGCCTCGACCGCCGGGCGGGTCAGGATGATCCGGTTGACCTCCTTGGCCTGGAGGGCCTGGACGGCCTTGGCCATCGCCAGGTAGGTCTTGCCGGTGCCCGCCGGGCCGAGGCCGAAGACGATCGTGTGCTTGTCGATCGCGTCGACGTAGCGCTGCTGGTTGAGGGTCTTCGGGCGGATCGTCCGGCCCCGGTTGGACAGGATGTTCGCGGTGAACACCTGCGACGGCGCCGGGCTGTCCGGGTCCTGGCTGCGGATCATGGCGATGGAGCGCTCCACGGAGTCCTCCGTCAGCGGCTGGCCGGTGCGCAGCACCAGCATCATCTCGGTGAAGAGCCGTTGCACGAGGGCGACCTCGGCCCGGTCCCCGGTGGCGGTCACCTCGTTGCCGCGGACGTGGATGTCCGCGGCGGGGAAGCCCTGCTCGATCACGCGCAGCAGCGAGTCCGCGGTGCCGAGCAGGGTGACCATCGGGTGCTTCTCGGGGATCACGATCCGGGCGCTCACACGGCCGTCGTCGGTCGTTTCGGGGCGCGACTGTCCGTTGGTACGGGTCTGCGATGTGTCACTCATAGGTCGGCGCTGGGGCCTGCCTCATCCCATCCGTGGTCTCGGGTGCCGCTGGGTGTCTCCGGGGCACCAGGGTACGCCGCGAGCGTGATCGCCGTGGCGGGCGGCGGGGCCGCACCCGACGATGCTCCGGCAGATCGCAGGCCGGCGCGAGCCCATTTTTTTCACCGGGGACACTGCCGGGACTCTCCCGTGCCGCTCCGGTTCCCCGGGCCGGTCACGACGGGCGGCGGGCCGGCACCGGCACCCGGTCGAGGTCGGCGGCCAGCACCAGCTCCCCGTCGAAGTGCTTGCGGGCGTCGGCCAGGTGCTGGCCGAGGTCCGGGTAGCGCTGCGAGAAGTGGGTCAGCACCAGGGTGCGCACCCCGGCCTCGGCGGCGGCCTTGGCGGCCTGCCCGGCGGTGAGGTGGCCGTGCTCCTCGGCGAGCCGGGCGTCGGCGTCGGTGAAGGTCGCCTCGACGACCAGCAGGTCGGCGCCCTCGGCGAGCGCGTACACGCCGTCGCACAGCCGGGTGTCCATCACGAAGGCGAACTTCTGGCCCGGCCGCGGCTCGCTGACCTCGGCCAGGGTGACGGTGCGGCCGTCCACCTCGATCGCGCCCTCGTGCTGGAGCCGGCCCACCGCCGGGCCGCGCACGCCGAGGGCGGCCAGCCGCTCCGGCACCAGCCGCCGGCCGTCCGGCTCGGAGAGCCGGTAGCCGAAGGACTCCACCGGGTGGTCCAGCCGGACGGCGTCCAGCGCGAAGCGGGCGCCGGGCGCGGGCAGCGGCCCGGGTTCGTCGATCGGCCGGGGCCGCAGCACGGCCGTCTCGTGGTAGGCGGTGGAGTGCCGCAGCCGCTCGAAGTAGACCTCGCCCGAGGCCGGGAAGTAGACGTCGACCGGGTGCGGGACCCGGTCGAGGTTGATCCGCTGGATCACCCCGGCGAGGCCCAGGCAGTGGTCCCCGTGGAAGTGGGTGACCGCGATCCTGGTGATCTGGGTGGCCGTCACCCCGGCGTGCAGCATCTGGCGCTGGGTGCCCTCGCCGGGGTCGAACAGCAGGCCCTCGCCGTCCCAGCGCAGCAGGTAGCCGTTGTGGTTGCGGTGCCGGGTGGGCACCTGGCTGGCGGTGCCGAGGACGACGAGTTCGCGCTGGGACACCTGCGGTCAGACCATGCGCTCGGTCATCGACATGCCGCCGAGCACGTGGACGTGCGCGTGGAAGACGGTCTGCCCCGCGCCGGCACCGGTGTTGAAGATCAGCCGGTAGTCCTCGATGCCCTCGTCCGCGGCCACCGCGCCCGCCTCGGCGAGCAGTTCGCCGGCGGTCTCCGGCTCGGCGGCGGCCAGCGCGGCCGCGTTCGGGTAGTGCGCGTGCGGGATCACCAGCACGTGCACGGGAGCCTTGGGGGCGATGTCGCGGAAGGCGAGGGTGCGCTCGGTCTTGCGCACCACGGTCGCCGGGATCTCGCCCGCCACGATCTTGCAGAACAGGCAGTCGGGCTGCGGCTCGCCGGCCATGGCTCTCTCCTCGGGATCGGTGTGTCGGGTGGTGGGGCCGTACGGGCGCAGCCTAGCCGAGCCGGGCGACGGCCTGCTGGCGCTTCCGGCGCCCCGGGGCCGCACCCGCGGGGCGGGACGCCGGAC